>QHBQ01000331.1 GCA_003243865.1 Candidatus Chloroheliales bacterium
TATCTGGAGGTGCAGAAGTATGCGCTACATTGAGATTAAGGATTAAGGATTAAAGACAGAATAGCCTCGGTGAGTAGGCGCTTAACCCAAATGATTACTACCTCATCCTTAATCTTTAATCTTTAATCTTTTAGCTGTATAATACCCCCATGTTTGAGCAACTCGCCTGGACAATCCTACTGATTACCGCCATCGTGGTGCTGCTGCTCTGGTACTTCTTCAGCAGGCCGCAGTTGTGGCAGAAACTTGACCGCGTGTTTCGTGGCTTTCTGCTGGTCATCGCTGCTATTGCGGCGCTGGTGGTGCTATTCGTCGGTGGGTATCTAGGCGCAGTGCTGGGCGGCTTGCCCGGCTTCATCCTCGGCGGGCTGCTGGGCCTGGGCATCGCCACCCTCATTGTGATGCACTTCTTCGCCCATGCCAACCTGCTTTGATTGCAGATTGTAGATGCTGGGTGATTTATACCAATTGGCTATGGTGCTGGTGTAAATCGGATGGGCGCGATAAATCTGCGCCCCTACGGAAACGCACCATCTGCTCGGCTAATTGGTATTACACCCCTTACGAAAATAGGCAAAAATGGCACGTAGCTCTTCATTCACCATTCACCATTCACCATTCACCATTATTATTGACCTGCTCGCCATTGCTGCCATCGTCACGCTCGGCACGTTCATCTATTACGGTAGGCAGGAGCCAGCCGACGCCGCACTGCTGCGGGTGCAGGCCAGCCACACCCTGCGGGTCGGCATGGACCCGACTTACCCGCCGTTCGAGAGCTACGTGAACGGCAAGCTGGTCGGCTACGATGTAGACCTTGCTGGCTTTATCGCAGGCGTAATTGGCCCCGATGTGCAGGTGCAGATTGTGCCGATTGCCAGCGACGCGCTCTACAGCAAGCTGGCCTCAGATAACGTGGAGATGATCATCTCTGCCCTGCCGTTTATCTACGAGCGCAGCGCCGATGTAATCTACACCCGCGCCTACTTCGACGCCGCCCCGGTGTTGGTGGCACCGACCGGCAGCAGCATCAAGGGCGTGGCTGACCTGGGCGGCAAGCGCGTCGGCGTGGAGCTAGGCAGCCAGGGTGATGAACAGGCCCGCCGCTACAACCGCGACCATCCCACTGCGCCGCTCACCCTCGTCACCTTTGACCTGCCTACTGATGCGCTTGATGCGCTGGCTGCGGGCAAGCTGGATGCTGTCATCGTTGACCCGATCGCCACCGCTGCCTGGCAGGCGCAACACCCCCACCCAGCCTCCCCCGAGATGGGGGAGGGGAATAAGCTGACTACCATTGCCTCGGTCGGCAGCGTTCCCTACGTCGTGGCGGTCGGCAAGGACAGCAAGCAACTCGCCCGCCTTGCTGACGCCGCCATTGCCCAGGCACAAAGCAGCGGCGAACTGGAGCGGCTCTCTACTAAGTGGTTTAGATAACGAGGAGGATAAATTACGCGGTTCAGTTACCATCCTGACACCGATGCTCTTTATATCCACCTCTCAGAGAAGCCCAGCGCGGACTCCGATGAGGTTGCCCCCGGTGTGGTGTTCGACTACGATGCCAATGGCAAGCTGGTGGGGATTGATATAGACCACCTGAGCGCGGTTGCTGATGTCAGTTCGGCTGAAGGTGTTGCTGCTAGCAGGGCAAAGAATGGCCGTAAGCGGCGCCACTCATAATCCTCGCGGTGAAATTTCTTGACAAAGCCAATGCTGCGATAGAGATTATACCCCTCATGCGAGGCGAACAGCATCGTGTAGCGGTAGCCACGCGCCCGCGCTTCGAGTAGCGGCGCGAGGGTAATTGCCTTGCCCAAGCCTTTGCGCCGCGCTGCCGGTATGGTGCTGACATCGTAGATACCAGCCAGGCCCTCTGCCAGCAGCAGGGTGGAGGATGTTACCGCTTCGCCATCAAGGTAGCCGACATAGTGATGCCACGCGCCAGTAGGATCGAAGCCGAGGCAAGCGTAAGCGTCGTAGTAGGGGCGGCCAGCGGCCAGCGTACCCTCGAAGCCAGCGACGGAGGCAACATACCAATCGTATAGCGTCGCCTCATCGTTCACGCGCACGATGAGGAAGTTAGGCGGGGTGCTGGTGTTCTCATCCAGTGCGTGCAGGTCGGCAACCATTGCCGGTTCGCCGCCGACGTGCCTCAGCCCGGCGGCCAACAGGTAGTCGGCAAGGTTGGGCGGCTGGCTGTTGGGGAAGACCTCCCACCACGCACTCCCCGCTCCTTTCGCGCTCATATCAGCCACAATCTCCGCTATCTTAGCTTCGACACGCTCTGGGGCAAGGCGGGCGCGAAAGATAGAGTTGCCCGGCGCACTGTTGGCGACGAACCACATTGCTTCGTCATCCTCTTGCATCACGATGCGTGGCAAGCAGGTGAAACTCGCAAAGTAGGCGCGGAAGTTGGCCTCGATGGCCTCGGCCATCGCTTCATCGTTGGCAAATGCTGTGACGATTTGGCTCAAAGTTCATCTCCCGCAGATACAAGGTAATTAGCCCTCCGAAGTTTTCTTCAACATCAGCACCCCCAGCGGTGGCAAGGTAAGCACAAGCGAGGCGGGATAGTTGCCGTGCGGGGTCGGCTCGGCCTGCGCCACGCCGTTGTTGCCCACGCCGCTGCCCCAGTATGCTGCGGCGTCACTGTTGAGCAACTCGCGGTACTGGCCTGCTTGCGGCACCGGCACGTGGTAGCCCGCGCGCACCATGGGGGTGAAGTTGCAGACCACGATTAGCTCATCGCCATTCTTGGCGCGGCGAAGGAAGGATAGCACGCTGTTGTCGCTGTCGTCGGCCTCCAGCCACTCGAAGCCCTCCCAACTGAAGTCCACCTCGTGCAGCGCCGGTTCGCTATGATACAGCGCGTTCAGGTCGCGCAGCCAGGCGGTGATGCCGCGATGGGCTTCCCAGTCGGCCTGGTGCCAGTCGAGGCCGGTGGCGTAGTTCCACTCTCGCCCCTGCCCGAACTCCATGCCCATGAACAGCAGCTTCTTGCCGGGATGGCCCCACATATAGCCGAACAGCAGCCGCAGGTTGGCGAACTTCTGCCAGGCGTCGCCCGGCATCTTCGCCAGCAGCGACCCCTTCAGGTGAACCACCTCGTCGTGCGACAGGGCAAGCACAAAGTTCTCGCTGAAGGCGTAGACCAGGCTGAAGGTCAGCTTGTTATGGTGGTAGCGGCGATAGACGGGGTCGAGCGACAGATAATCGAGGATGTCGTGCATCCAGCCCATGTTCCACTTCAGGCTGAAGCCCAGCCCGCCCAGGTAGGTGGGCCGCGACACCATCGGCCAGGCGGTGGACTCCTCGGCAACGGTTAGCGTGCCGGGGTAGCTGCCATGCACCAGTTCGTTGAAGCGGCGCAGGAAGTCAATCGCCTCCAGGTTCTCGCGCCCACCGTAGGCGTTGGGGATCCACTCGCCTGGTTCACGGTTGTAGTCGAGGTAGAGCATCGCGCTGACCGCATCCACACGGTAGCCGTCAATGTGGTATTTATCGAGCCAGAACAGCGCGTTGGAGAGCAGGAAGTTGCGCACCTCGCTGCGCCCGTAGTTGAAGATGAGCGTTCCCCACTCTTTGTGTTCACCCTGGCGTACATCGGCGTGTTCGTACAGGTGGGTGCCGTCGAAGTAGACCAGGCCATGACCGTCCTTGGGGAAATGGGCAGGCACCCAGTCGAGCAGCACGCCGAGGCCCGCCTGGTGGGCCTGGTCAACGAAATACTGGAAGTCCTCCGGCGTGCCGAAGCGTGAGGTTGGTGCATAGTAGCCGATAGTCTGATAGCCCCACGAGGCATCGAAGGGATGTTCGCTGACCGGCATTAGTTCGATGTGGGTGTAGCCGAGGCCCTTGACATAGGGGATGAGCGTGGCAGCCAGTTCGCGGTAGGTCATTGGCCGCCACGTATTACCCCCTCCCCCTTCCAGGGAGAGGGTTGGGGTGAGGGTGGCATCTTGCGTCCACTGCCACGAACCCAGATGCGCTTCATATATCGAAATCGGCGCATCCAGCGCCTGTCGCAGCGGACGCTGCTCCACCCACTCGGCATCGTTCCACCGGTGCAAGTTCACGTCCCAGACCATGCTGGCGGTGCTGGGGCGTAGCTCGGCGGCGAAGCCGTAGGGGTCGGATTTGATGAAGATGTCGCCGCGCTGGGTGCGGATCTCGTACTTATATAGTGCGCCCTGACCCAACCCCGGCACGAATAGCTCCCAGATGCCGCTATTGCCACGCAACTGCATCGGGTGCGCCCGCCCGTCCCAGTGGTTGAAATCGCCAGCCACGCTGACCCGCGCCGCGTTCGGCGCCCATACCGCGAAGTGAACGCCCTCCACCCCATCAACCGTAACAATGTGGGCGCCGAGCTTCTCATAGGTTTGATAGTGCGTCCCTTCGCCGATGAGATAGAGGTCGAACTCGCTCAGTTGCAGCGGGAAGCGGTAGGGGTCGTCGGCAACGTAAGCGTGGCCCTCATCGTCAATCACGCGCAGGTGATACGGATGACCCGGCTTCAGCGGTGCAGTCACCTCGAACAAATCGCTGTTCGCCAGCCGTGCCAGCGGGTAGCTCTTGCTGTTGGCAACCAGTTCGACACTGCGCATACGCGGTTGGAACACTCGCACCGTTGTTTCCTTGCCGTGGGCGCTGGGGTGTGGCCCTAGCACGTCGTAGGGCGAGTTGTGCCGCGCCTCGCGTATTCTCTGCAATTGTTCGCTCAACGAAGTGTCTGCCTCTATCATAGTTGCCCCTGATCAGCCTACGATGAGCGTTAAAATAGGGCAGCTACGGGCCTGCGCCCCCAGAACTGGTCAAGCCACCACTAATCTTGCGCCATCCTGCCGTTTTCGATGCTTGGGGTAAGGATTAGCCTGCTGGGGGAGTAGTCTAGCGTTCGCCCTGCCCGTAATACTTATAGTAGTCGCGCTCAAGCTGGGCGTTGTTCAGCACCACGCCGAGGATGTTGGCGCCCACCTTCTCCAGCATCGTCTTCGCCCGCCGCGCCAAGTCGCGCCTGGTGTGACCGGCGTTGATGACCAGCAGCACGCCGTCCACTTGCGGAGCTAGCACCGCCGCGTCAGTCACGGCGATAATCGGCGGGGAGTCGAGCAGCAGGAAGTCGGCCTCCCCCTTCAGTGCGGTGATCACCTCTTGCATCCGCCGTGAGCCGAGCAACTCCGCCGCGTTGGGCGGGAGCGGGCCGCTGGATAGCAGCATCAGGTTTGGCTCCAGGGTCTGTTGCAAGGGTGGGGTGGCGGCCGCGTTGGCATCGAGTACCATGCTGGTCAGCCCCTGCTCGTTGGACAGCCCGAACAGCTTATGCAGGCTGGGGCGGCGCAGGTC
>QHBQ01000068.1 GCA_003243865.1 Candidatus Chloroheliales bacterium
GCGCCAACCGCTGGCTTGCACTTCACCCCGCGCCTGCTCGATGAACTGCACGACCAGGGCATCGGCTTCGCTACCGTTACCCTCCACGTCGGCCTCGATACCTTCCGCCCGGTCAGCGAGGAGCGGCTGGAAGACCATAAGATGCATGCGGAGTGGTACGAACTGCCCGTCGCCACCGCCGAGGCGATTAGGGCAACCCGCGCCGCTGGCGGGCGCATCGTTGCGGTCGGCACCACCAGCGTGCGCGTGCTGGAGAGCGCTGCGCTCGCACAGGAGGGAGTGCGGGTGGATGAGGGCGAGATGCCCACCTCCCCTGTCAACCCCAATCCACAATCTACAATCTACAATCTACAATCCCAATCCGGCTGGACCCGCCTGTTCATCTATCCCGGCTACCAATTCCGCCTCACTGACGCNCTGATCACCAACTTCCANCTGCCTCGCAGCACGCTGTTGGCGCTGGTCAGCGCCTTTGCGGGGCGCGANCGCCTCCTTGCCGCTTATGAGGAGGCGATCNNCCAGCNCTATCGCTTCTACAGTTTCGGNGATGCGATGCTAATTATNCAGGCAAATGCGTAACAAAATTGCGNCCGCTCTGTTATATTGGTTACTATGAATAACTACAACCCCAACCTACCACCTGAACCGGTGGATCCGCTGAACCCGCTCGAACCCGACGAGACGGCGCGGATTGATGAGACGCACATCACCACCCCCGCTGGTGGCGAATACCAGCAGGTGGCCGAGACGCACGTCGATCCGGTAAGCGGCGACCAGACTGAGGTGGTGCAGACCAGCAGCACTACCCCGCCGCTACCAACCCCTCCGCAGCAGAATCAACAGTCAGTAGTCAGGACGTCAGTTGACCCGGTCAGCGGCGAACGGACCCAAGTGGTGCAGACCAGCAGCACTACCCCACCGCTGCCGCCGAGACCGCCTCAGCAGAATGAACAGACGGTGGTCCGGACCACGCGCGGCACGGGGCGTATCAGCTGGCAGTATATGCTGGCGGCCCTTGCTGCTTTGCTGCTGATAGCTATCCTGATCATCTTCTTGCTCAACAACGGGCGCAATCGGAACACAGCTAACCTGGCCAACACCCCGACCCCACAGCCCAGCCTGACCGCGAACATGGCCCTGACCAGCACCGCGATTGTGCTCAACCTGCCAACCATCACCCCTCTCGACCTCAATGCGATGGCAACAATCACTGCCCTATCGCTGCAGCCCGGCGGCGCACCGCCCACGCCGACACCTGCGCTGCCTGCCACCGTTACCGTACTGATTACCGCACCCCCGGCAGCGACGCCGGTGTCGCCGGTAGTCGTTACCGTACTGGTCAGCCCAGCGCCTGGGGCAAATACACCCCCGCCGCCTGGGCAAAACACGCCTGCGCCACCGCCGACGAATACACCTGTGCCACCGCCGCCGCCGAATACGCCTGCACCAGCGCCGCCAACGAATACGCCTGTGCCACCATCAGCAACCGACACGCCGCAGCCTGCCATGACGCCAACGGCCCCGGCGCTGCCCACCTGCGCCCCGCCGACCAGCACGCCAACCCCGCTGCTCAACGGCTCGGTTACGCCCCCATCAAGCACTCCGCCTACCTGGACCCCTACACCGACCCCTACAGTCAACGGCAGCGTCACTCCCGAACCGACCGCCACGCCGACTGTTTCGTGCCAGTAACTCGGCTCAGGGTGAACCGCCGTTCGCCCCTAAGAGGATGATAAAGGAGGGGCGAACCGTCGTTCGCCCCTCCTGACTTTACAGCGGCCTTTTCTATCGAATAGCGGCAACGTATGTTATACTCTATGGTATGGACGAACGCGATCCCAACCTTGAAGCGGAAGAGCTGAGCCGCATCACCCCCGCGCCGGGGCCTGATTATGACCTGGCGGAGCAGAGCGGCTTCGGCAGGCCACCACTGTCCAGCCAGTATATCCGGATGGAGCAGGCCAGCAGCGGGGTCGGCAGCGGCAGGTTGCGCTGGCAGTATATGCTGGCGGCGCTCGCCGTGCTGCTGCTGATGTTGCTAGGGCTGTGGCTGCTGCTCAACCGCAAGCCCAACCAGAACGTAATCATTCCCGGCTACATGACCGCCACCCCACGCCCTACACTTACAGCGGGCGGGCCGCCAACCAGCACACCGCTGGCCCTCAACTTCCCAACCAGCACCCCTGCTGGCCTCAACCCGCTGGCAACGATCACCATGCAGCCCAGCGATACGCCGGTTGTTCCCAGCAACCCCCCACCGAGCGATACCCCACTTCCGCCAGAGCCGCCCACCGCCACGCCGCAAGTGTACATCGCGCCCCCCACCGTGCCGCCGCCATCGTCGCCTCCGCCCAGCACTCCCACCCCTGTACCGACGAACCCACCGCCGCCCAGCGACACCCCGCTGCCGCTGCCCAGCAACACGCCGTTGCCAGCGACCAACACGCCGCTGCCGCCCACGAGTACGCCGCTGCCGCCGACCAGTACGCCATTGCGGGCCACGAATACACCGTTGCCCGCCACTGCCACGCCGCTGCTGCCAACCGCAACCGCGACGAACACGCCTGTCCTTACGCCCACCCCATCCGAGACGCCGACTGGGACCATCACCCCCACCGGCACAAGCGCCGTGCCTACCTGTGCGTTGAGTGCTACTCCCACGCCGCCCGGTAGCAGCCAGACCCTATCGCCCGGCACCACCGTGTCGCAGTCGTTGCTACGCAGTACCCTCGGCGACACAGCTACCCCTACCCCCTCTCCCTCGGCCACGCCGACCCCGCCCGCCTGCCGCTAGTGCCGCGTAAACCAGGTTTTGAGGGTAGGGCGCAGTTTCCCCTCCCATCGGGAGGGTGTCGCAGCTTCCCCTCCCATCGGGAGGGGTAGGGGGTGGGCCTGTGCAGCGCGAGTCGCACCCGCCCCCGCCCCTCCCACTGGGAGGGGCGCGATCAGAACTTAAGGAGCAACCACAATGATTCTACTAACCGGAGCAAGCGGCTATGTTGGTAGCGCGATGCTCCCCCACCTGGTTCGTACTGGTGAGCCGGTTCGCGCCCTGATTCACCTTACCAACGCCGATCGTGCCAAAGCTGCTGGCGCTGAGGTCGCCTTGGGCAGCGTCAGCGACCCCGCCGCGCTGGACAAGGCGATGCCGGGGGTGGATACCGTCGTTCACCTCGTTGCCCTCAACAAGAACAAGCGCGGGCAGACGATGGCGA
>QHBQ01000103.1 GCA_003243865.1 Candidatus Chloroheliales bacterium
TCGGGGGTGAACTGCACCCGCTGGAAGCTGCAGGCCAGCGACTTCGCCAGCGACTTCGCCAGCGTGGTCTTGCCCACCCCTGGCACATCCTCGATCAGCACGTGGCCGTCGGCGAGTAGCGCCACCAGCAATAGCTCGATCGCCTCGCCCTTGCCCACGATAACCCTGGCGATGCTGTCGCGCACTTGGGCGGCCAGCCGACTGACGTTCGCGCTCATCGCTTCTACTTCAGGTTGATGGTTGTCCAGATACTGCCTCCTTGCTTCAAGTTGTGCCGCTGATTATAGCATGACTCGCGTCATATTTACACCCTGCCCTACCCCTTCTACAGCGACTCTAACCCGCTGGTTCACTTCCTTCGCTATGCCTGCCCATTTGGGCCAGTTGCTAACCACGTTGAATTTTCAAGAAATTTGTGTTATCATTCCATTTGGCTAATTAGCTAGTGCAATAACGATTATTTATAGACTTTGATCGAAATAGAAGTAAGGAGAAATGTTCATGACCGAGGGAATGGCGACACCACCCCGCAAAAGAGGGCGACCGCGCCGCTCGAGCCAGGTTGAAGCAGGCAGCAAGCAGAAGGGCAAGGCCCAGGAGGCGGACATTCACAGTATCAGCGGCAAGCTCGGTTTGCAGATTGGCGCGAAGCTACACCACGTTCGCATCGGGCGGGGGCTGACCCAGCAGGATCTGGCCAAGGGTACCTTCTCCAAGAGCTACATCAGCGCCATCGAACACGGCAAGATCAAGCCGAGCCTACGCGCGCTGGTCTACCTTGCCGAGCGGCTTGATTTGCCGGTTGCTTACTTCCTAGACGGCAGTGACTTGGATGACGGCAGCTCCGCTCCTGGCAGCGTTGGCGCGGCCCGCTTCAGCGTCGCCGATGCTGCCGACCTCAAGCTGGCCCAGGCCGACCACCTGAGCGATGACCAACCGCAATCCGCCCTCAGCCTATTGCGCGAACTGGATATTGCCCAACTCTCCCCCGCGCAGCAACTGCGCCGTAATCTGCTGCTCGCCGAGATAAATGTCACGCTACGGGACGATCTCGCCGCCCGCACTGCAATAGAGCAGGCCGATCGCCTGACCCAGAACCTGGGCGACCACGAGGCCAGCTACAAACTGCGCAGCCTGGAAGCGGAGCTTGAGGCGCAGGAAGGCCGCCCCGAAATCGCCGCCACTCGCTACCAGGCACTCATCCCCGCGGCGCGCAGTGGCGCGGTCAAGCAACCTTCACTACGGCTGTCTATCTACATGGGGTTGGGTAATGCCCTGCGCAAGCTGGGCCGCAGCGCCGAAGCCGCCACCACCTTTAATTCAGCGCTAGCTGCTATTCAGGATGCCGACAATGTTGACCACCTTGCCGCCACCCTCTGGCGCCTCAGCACCGCCGCGCAGGCAGCGGGCGAGCTGGGCAGAGCCAGAGACTATGCCACCCGTAGTCTGGCGCTCCGCGATGCCGCCGACGGCATCTGCCAGATAATTACTATCTATACCAGCCTGGCGGAAATTGCCCAGCAACTAGGTCACTGGGACGAGGCGCAGGGCCACCTCGAAGCCGCCTTGGCGGTGGCCGAGCAGTTGCGCGATGACTATAGCTGCGCTGAGGCGTTGCACGGGCTGTCCCGCCTGGTGTTCAAGCGTGAGCAACTGACCGACGACCTGCTCAAGCAGGCCGCGGATTACGCAAACCGCTGCCTCGATGCTGCACACAAGTCGGCTGACGATGAGCTGATCGGCAAGGCGCTAGCGGTGGTGGGGACGGTGCAAGACGCCGAGGGTAACCCTGCCGCCAGCGACCGGTCGTACCAGCAGGCGATCGCGCAGCTCAAGCAAGCACAGGCTGACCGCGCCCTGAGCGAGACCTACTTTGAATACGCCCAGCTTCTGCGCAAGCGTGGCGATACCGCTCGCGCGGGCGAGTATCTGGAGCAGGCTTATCTGCTGGGGCGGGGTTTATTGCGCTGCTTGTCAGCGGCCCAATTCTGCAATATAATCCCCTCATATGCTTGTCAGGCAATTGCACACGTCGCCAAAGAAAGAGCTAATCATGAGCGAAGCAGAGATTAACCCGACTCCCACTCTGGCCCAGGCTGCCCGCGCCATCACCGCCGCCCGCATTGATGACCTGGCCGCCCGCTGGAGCGACCTCGACCCCGCCAATAGCGAGACGGTCAAGAAGCTGCGGGTCGCCACCCGGCGGCTGCGCGCAGTGCGCTCCGCCTTCAAGCCGCTGTATACCAAACCCAAGCCGGTCAAGCGCCTCGGCGACCAGCTAGGCGAACTTACCACCGTGCTGGGTGCCGCTCGCGACGCCGCAGTGCTGCGCGGGCGGCTCGACGACTGGGCGGCGACCTCGCGCACCAGCGCCGCGCTTGCTTCCTTGCGTAAGCAGCTTGAGCAGCAGGAGGCCGAGGCGCAGACCACTCTGGTTGCCACGCTCGATAAGTTTGACCGCGATGCGCTGATCAGCCGCGCCCGCAAGTTGCTGCTTGAAGGGTTGCCAATAGACAAGGCCAGCCAAAAGTCAGACACGGCGGCTGCCGCCCTGCCGGTCACGCTGGCGGCGCTGCCACTGCTGCGCGCCCGCTTCGACGCCGAGCAGGCCGCCTGCACCACCGCGCTGGAGACGACCGACCCCCTCAGCCTGCATAATGAGCGGCTGGCGATCAAGCGGCTGCGCTACAGCCTCGAATTGTTCGCCAATTACTTTGCCCCCGCCTCACCGACGGTTGCCCTGCTCAAGAACCTGCAAACCCAGCTTGGCGATCTGCACGATTGCGATGTGCTGATTGCGATGGTTAGCGCGGCGCAGGCCAACCAGCCCACCCTGGCTGCGGTTCGCACCCGCCTCGACAAGTGCCGCGCTGCCCTGCTCGATGCCCACCTCGCCTACCGCCGCGAGATTGATGCGAACGAGTGGGGGCAGCTAACTGCCCAGTGGCGAAGCCTGCTCGACCGTCAGCGATCACCGACCGAGCAGGAGCTGGCCCAGGCTGGCAAACTGGCGATTGAGGACTGGCCGCACGCCCGCCAGGTGCAACGCCTCGCCCTCAGCCTGTTCGACCAGCTTGCCGCCAGCTTTCCCTCCGATAAGCGCGACCGCGACATCCTCGCCCGCGCCGCGCTGCTCCACGATGCCGGCATGGCGGCGGGGCCGCGCGGCCACCACCTGCGCTCCTATAAGCTAATCCGCGAGGCAAAGCTGCCGCGGTTGGATAAGCGCGAAGACGAAACCGCCGCGTTGGTTGCCCGCTACCACCGCCGCGCCCTGCCCGCGCCTGAACACGCCGCCTACGCCGCGCTGAAGCCAAAGCAGCAGGCGCGGGTCAGCCGTCTCGCCGCCCTGTTGCGCGTCGCTGATGGCCTCGACTACGAACATGACGGCGCGGCCAGCGAAATCACCGCTACCTGCGATGAGGGTGGCCTCAGCATCACGGTCAGCGGCGCGAGCAAGCGCGAAATCACCCGCGCCCGCGCCAAGTCCGGCCTGATCTTGCCCGCCTTCGGCTATCCCGTGCGCATCGAAGCGGCGACTTGATGCTGCTAACTCCTCCCTAACTGGGAGGACGGGAGAGGGCGCGTATTGGGCGGCATATCCCCAAAGTACGATGTCATCGTGGTGGGAGCGGGGCCGGGCGGCAGCGCCTGCGCCGCGTTCCTTGCTCGCGCCGGGGTTAGCACCCTGCTGCTCGACCGCGCCCGCTTCCCCCGCGCCAAAGCCTGCGGCGAATATACCAGCCCGGCCAGNGCCGCNATCATTNAGCGGCTGGGNGCAACCGATGCCNTAGTNNCCGCCGNGATGCAGTTGCATCGNGGNATGATTATNGTCGCCCCCTCCGGCCAGCGCTTCACCGTTGATTACACCGAGGCAGGTGACGCGGACTACGCCTCCTACGCTACCGACCGCGCCAGCCTCGATGATGCGCTCGCCCACCACGCCGCCGCGCTGGGCGCCGACTTTCGCGACGGGGTGCGGGTTGACGGTTTGCTGCGCGATGCTGAAGGCGGCGTCTGCGGGGTCAGCACTGCGCAGTTGGGCGAGATTCGCGCCCGCTGGGTGGTGGGGGCCGACGG
>QHBQ01000227.1 GCA_003243865.1 Candidatus Chloroheliales bacterium
TTTACGAATCCGTTGGCTGCCTTCACACATCCTCGCCAACGATTTCGACTTCCGGTTCAAGCCGAACCCCGAACTTCTGCCAGACTGTCTCCTGGGCGTAGCTCAGGATTCGCTTGACATCGGCGTAGGTGGCGGCGCCGAGGTTCATCAGGAAGTTGGCGTGTTTCGGGCTGAACTCCACCTCGCGGTAGCGATAGCCCTTCAGCCCCGCCGCTTCCAGCAACCTGCCCGCACTGTCGCCGGGCGGGTTCTTGAAGGTGCTGCCGACCGTCTTGCCCGCTGGCTGGCTGGCGATGCGGTCGCGCTGCCACTGCTTCATCCGCGCCTGTAGCTCCACTGTGTCCATACGATGCAACCGGATGGTAACAGCGGTCACAATTAGCGGCGGCGATATCTGCCTACGCCCTTCGGCCTTCAGTACGCTGCTGCGGTAGGCCAGCTTGAAGCGAGCGGCGGGCCAGTCCTCGATATCGTTGCCCGTGTTCAGCACCCTGGCACTGACAAGCACATCGTCAAGTTCACCGCCGTGTGCGCCCGCATTGCTGACCACCGCGCCGCCCAGGCTGCCGGGGATGCTGATGCCCCAGGTGATGTCGCCCCAGCCTAGCTGCGCCGCCTCGCGGCAGAGTGACCCCCACAGCGTGCCACTCTCTACATACCAGATACTGTCCATGTTGTATTCTTCTTTAATTTCGAAGTGGTCGGCGCGGTTGCGAATCACCAGTCCGCGCACGCCCGCATCGGTGAAAATCAGGTTGGTGCCATTGCCAATCACCAGGAACGGCACCTCGGAGCGCCGCGCAAGCTGCACCGCACCGATTAGCTCCTGCTCGTGGCATACCTCAATGAACAGGTCAGCCAGGCCGCCCACCCGCAGCGAGTTGTACTGGCTAAGGAGTACATCGCGCTTGACCGTCCGCCCAGTAGCCTGCTCCAGCGCGACGGCGAAGGCATCCTTGTTTTTCGTTTGCATAGTTGCGATCGGCATTGATGCGCTTCACCGGGGCGTATGCGATGCGCCCCTACGTCAAGATTGTCGCTTACGATTGACATTGATGCGCTTCACCAGGGCGGGCCACCGCCCGCCCCTACACCAGGCATCTGCTTATCCGCTTTTACGAATTCGCTAGCTGCTTTTCACTCAGCACGATCTTCTCGCCAGCCTGCCATACATCGCCAGCACCCATTGTCAGTAGCACATCGCCGCGGCGCAGCGCAGCGGTCAGGTAGCACTCAGCCTCGTCGAGTGAGCCCACGTAGCGCATCGCGGGATGGTCGCTGGCCTTCACGATGTCCTCGGCATGGATGTCGCCGCGGTCTTGTTCGCGGGCGGCGTAGATGTCGCTAATCAGCACCTCATCAGCGTCAGTGAAGGCGGTGGCGAAGGCGGGCAGCAGACTTCTGGTGCGACTGTAGGTATGCGGCTGGAACAGCGCCACGATGCGCCGGTTGCCGTAGCTCCGCCGCGCCGCCCGCAAATCGGTGGCGATTTCGGTAGGATGGTGCGCGTAGCTGTCTACCACCGTCACGCCGCTTAGCTCGCCCTTTACCTGGAGACGACGTTCCGTCCCGCGAAAATCGGCCAGCAATGCCGCCGCCGCATCCGCCTCTATCCCCGCATAGGCGCAGGCAGCTATCGCGGCGCAGGCGTTCTGCACGTTGTGTGTGCCTGGCACCTTCAGGCGGAAATCGCCCAGATACGCTCCATCATGCCAGAGCCGATAGTTGCTGCCGCCCGCATCGTTCGGCCCATCGTCGGCCACTCGCCAACTCGCACCAGCGGCGAAACCGTAGCTCACCAGCCGATATTCGTGCGGCGTAGCCTGCAACCCGGCCATCAGCCTTGCCGCTTCAGCCTGGTCGGCGCAAATCAGCAGCGCCCCCCCGCTGCCGGTGTTCTGCGCATACTCCAGAAAGGCGGCGCGGATTGCCTTCATGTCGGCATAGAAGTCGAGATGGTCGGCTTCAATGTTGGTGATGACGCTGATGTACGGTCGCAGCTTGAGGAAGCTGCCGTCATATTCGTCGGCCTCGGCGACAATATACTCGCCCTTGCCCAGCCGCCCGTTACGCCCCAGGTTCTGTGGTACCCCGCCCAGCAGAAAGGTGGGATCAGCGCCAGCCGCGCTCATCAGGTAGGCAATCATCGAACTGGTAGTCGTCTTGCCGTGCGTGCCAGCGACGGCAATGCCTTTGCCCCTATTCATAATCTGGCCGAGCAACTCCGCCCGCTTGATGATTGGCAGCCCTGCCGCCCGCGCTGCCGCCAGCTCCGGGTTGTCTTCCTTCACCGCGGCGCTTATCACTACCAGGTCGGGTTGCATAATGGCGATGTTCTCCGCCCGCTGCCCCTCGCTGAAGCGCATCCTCCGCGCCGCCAGCTCCTCGGTCAGCCGCGAAGCGTGGGCATCCGACCCGCTAACCTTCACCCCAGCATCGAGCAGCACATGAGCCAGCGCGCTCATACCAATCCCGCCCACACCGATGAAGTGAATGCGGCGGTGGGTTGAAAGTTGAAAGTTGAAAGTTGAAAGTTGTTGTTCGTCACCCATGCTTATGCTGCTTTCCTCATCGGCTATCACTTTCCACTTTCCACTTTTCACTTTCAACCCGGCCTACTCGTTAGCCCGCGACACCCGCAGCAGGGCGTACACCAGTATCAAGATGAAGAACGCGGCGATTATCCAGGGCGTCCAGACGCTGAGAAAGTTACTTGCGGGCAAGCCCTCGACCTTTACTGCCACGCTCGGCACGACTATCTGCGGGGTGGCTACCGGGTTGGTGGCGGCACCAGCCAGCGCTGCCGGGTTGCCCTGACCGATCTGATATTGCTGCCAATAGTCGAGTACCTTGGAGAGGATAATGGTGAAGCC
>QHBQ01000239.1 GCA_003243865.1 Candidatus Chloroheliales bacterium
TCGTAGGCAATAATGCGCCCGCCGATGCTCGGCACTGCCACCAGGCTGACCACGCCGTTGCTCAGGCGCAGGGCCTCGTCCCAGCCGCGAAAGTTGATTTGCTCGATGGTGGGGGCGTAGTTGCTGCTCATCGCCTGCCTCCCGCTGTGCGTATTATCAATTCAGTTCAGGGCTAGTTTAACATATTGCGGCGGGATGAGGCAATCAGGTCGCTTACCCTCTTGACAGTGGCGCAAGACTGTGCTACAATCTGCGCCATCCCGATAATTTATCCAATGCACAAACAAACACCCCGCTAGCCACGCCCGCAGTTGTATTTACCTGCACCGGCGTATTTACCAACGCAAGAGGAATCAGATCCTACGAAAAACACGCCACCCTGCTAAAGGATATATTCGATGACCATTGCCCAGACCCTGGTTCTGAAGGAAGATGATGTATTTATCGTCAGCGACGATGCTGGTAACGTGACGCGCGAGACCGCCGAGGGCCTCTACTATCACGATACCCGCTATCTCAGCCTGTTCAGCCTAAAGGTGAACGGGCAGGAGCTTGAGTTGCTCAACTCCAGCGGTGAACAGAACTTTATGGCCAACCTGGACTTCGCCAACCTCTACTTCACTCTCGCCGACGGCACCAGGGTCAGAACCCAGACAATCAAGTTCGAGCGCAATCGCTTTATCATGGATGGGATGTACGAACATCTGAAAATCACCAACTTCAACCGCTTCAACGTACCGCTGACTATTACCCTGACCCTAAGCGCCGACTTTAGAGATATGTTTGATATTCGTGGCTTTCCCCGCGAAAAATACGGCGTGATCCAAGCACCGCAATGGAACGGCAAGGAACTGGTATTTCGCTATCGCGGGGTGGATAATGTGGAAACCAGCTGCCAGGTGAGTTTCGACCGCGAACCGGACAACGTGGATATTTCACTGCCCGAGCAGCAGGTGTCCGAGGCGGTAGAGAGCGGCACGATTGCGCCAAACCTGGTCAACCCCGCCGAGCAGGTAGTGATTAACGCCCCGATCGTGACCCTGACCTGGAACATCGAGGCCGCGCCGCAGGTCGAAACCGGGCTGGGGATGCGCATCTACCCTGATGAACTGAAGGCACGCGCCAGCAATGCAAGTTACGACAGCAAGGTGGACGAACTGAACCTCCGCTACCAGCAATGGGATGAGCAGAGCAGCCAGATCAGCTGTAATGAGGAGTTGTTCAACCGGCTGCTGGGCCGCAGCAGCCACGACTTGCGCGTGCTGATGGAGCTAATGCCGGATGGCAGCTTCTTCCCCGATGCAGGTATCCCCTGGTATGCCTGCCCGTTTGGCCGCGACAGTCTGATTACCGCCTACCAGACCTTGATGTTCAACCCCAACATTGCGGTCGGCACTTTGCGTTTCCTGGCAAAGTACCAGGGCGACAAAGTGGACGACTGGCGTGACGAGCAGCCCGGCAAGATCATCCACGAGATGCGCTTCGGCGAAATGGCGCGGCTCAACCTGGTGCCGCACGGCGCTTATTATGGCACGGTTGATGCGACCCCGCTGTTCATCATGCTCTTCGTCGAAACGATGCGTTGGCTCGACGATGACAAGCTATATGAAGAATTGCTGCCCAACGTGGAGCGGGCGCTGGCCTGGATTGACGAATACGGCGACCTCGACGGCGATGGCTTCGTCGAATACCAGCAGCGCAGCGAACGCGGCATCCGCAACCAGGTGTGGAAGGATAGCGAGGACTCCACTCAGTTCCCCGATGGCGCATTTGCCGAGCCGCCGGTGGCCGCAGTCGAGGTTCAAGGGTATGTATACGCAGCGAAACGGGGGCTAGCCGAACTGCTTGCCCGCAAAGGGCGCACTGACGATGCTGCCCGCATTGAACATGAGGCCAAAACCCTGAAACAGCGCTTCAACCAGGCGTTCTGGATGCCTGACCTCGGCTTCTACGCCCAGGCCCTCGACCGCGACAAGAAGCAGGTGCCGACGATTAGCAGCAATGTGGGGCATTGTCTACTCGCTGGTATAATTAATGCTGAAAAAGCAGCGCAAGTAGTGCGCCGCTTGATGCAGCCGGATATGGCAAGCGGCTGGGGCATCCGCACCATCAGCAGCCGTGACCCCAACTATAACCCGATGAGCTACCATAATGGCAGCGTCTGGCCGCACGATAACTCTCTGATCGTTGCGGGGATGAAGCGCTACGGCTTCCACGATGAGGCCAACGAAATCGTCTCGCAGGTGTTCGAGGCAGGCAAGCGCTTCCGCTACTATCGGCTACCAGAGCTATTCTGCGGCTCGAGCCGCGAGGGCCGCTACCACAGCCGCCCCTCCGAGTATCCGGTCAGTTGCAGCCCGCAGGCATGGGCGGCGGGTACGACTCTGCTGTTTAGCCAAAGCGTCATCGGCCTGCAACCCGATGCCCATGCGGGCAAGCTAACCCTCAGCCCCCGCCTACCGGCCTGGATGAACTCTCTGCGGGTCGGCAACTTGCGCATCGGCAAGCGGCGCATTGATTTGCTAATCAATCGAGTCGAAGACCACGACAGGGTGGAAATCGGTGGGCGGAGCAAGGGCATCGCCATAGAGCTAGCCTGATTAGAGGCTGCCGCGGGCGCGTTTCACATTCTTGCACCGCCCGCCTATGTCTGTAGGGGCGAACAGCGGTTCGCCCTGCGTGGTGCAAAATCATGAAATGCCCTTAACCTGTTTGACAAGAGGGCAATAAGTGCTATAATGGAAAGGAGGTATGAACAGAAACCAGAGGGCAATCCATCCAGGAGGCTGGTTCAACGTGTACCCCATGTTACTATCGTTGGCGCACCGACGCGCCAGTTCAAAATTAGGAGGAAAGTGCAATGAGGCAGTCCAATCGAACCCTATCAGTTATCACCTTGCTGCTGGCAGTTGCTATGCTGCTGGCCGCTTGCGGGGGCGAAACCCCGACCCCAGGAGCAACCCCGACCCTAGGAACAACTACGGGCGGCGGCGCTACCACTCAGACGACCCCAACCACCGCGACTACGCTAAGCCAAATGACCCCGACCGCGGCAATGACCTCGACCACGGCGATGACCCCAACCGCAGCGATGACCTCGACCATGGCGATGACCCCGACCACAGCAATGGCGGCAGCCACGCCCACCGCAGGCACCCCGCCGACCAACACGCCGGTGCCGCCCGTTGACATCAGCGCCGCCGCTTGCAGCACTGCTGCGGGCGTGGATATGAGCCAGGTAAAGAAGATCCCGGTAGAAGACGGCGCCACCCTGCGGGTCTCCGGTTGGGGCAACCCCTCGGAGCAGAAGGTAACCCGCGATATGCTCTGCCGCTTCGCCCTGGCATACACCAATGTCAAAGTCACCTACGAGCCGCTCCCCGACGACTATGACACCAAGATCAAGACCCAGATCTCCGCTGGCAGCGAGCCAGACGTCTTCTACGTAGACCCGCCGCTGGTGGACCTGACCGTGGATGCGAACAAACTGCTCGAACTGACCTCCTACATGAGCCAGGCGGGCGTGAACAAGAGCGACTACTTCCCCGCGCTGATCAACATCTTCAGCCGTGGCGACAAGGTTTACGG
>QHBQ01000366.1 GCA_003243865.1 Candidatus Chloroheliales bacterium
GCCGACGAGCGGCGGTGATGCGTTCGAGCCGCAGCCGCGCCCGATGCAGTGGTGGGATTACCTCTGGATCAGCATCTACTGGTTCGGGCCGCTCGTCGGCCGACGGGCAAGCCTAGTATTCTCTTGTTTGACACTGGATGCCATATCGCTTTCGTCTCCTGCACAATTCGAGCCAACATATTATAACCCCTTGCCTCCGCCTGCGACAAGGAATTGCACCGGTTTTGCGAAGCTGTTGATACCTATCGAACACCGCCCGCCTGCGTTTGATGGATTTGACAAAGCGGGCGGAAAGCGTTATCCTACGGCTTGCCATATCAAACAGGAGTTACGCAGTTGCACCCACGCCAGGCGCATTTCCGTAGGGGCGAACTGCGTTCGCCCTGCTCAACTGAGTAAGCCATATCAAGATACGATCGTCCGCGCAGGCGGCGAAATAACAGAGGAGAAAACAACATTATGGATGTGCGAGTAGATAATTCCCCCGCAAACAAAATCAAGGTTGATGCCCTGATCGGCTGCGTCTTCAAGGATGGCAATATTGAAGACGAGCGGCTGGCAAGTGTGGACAAGGCGCTGGACGGGGCGCTGAGTGAGGTAATCAGCCGCAAGGAGTTTCACGGTCGTCGCTACGAGACCGACTCGCTGCTGACGATGGGTAAGGTAGCTGCTCGCCGCGTGATGTTGGTGGGCGGTGGCAAGAAGCAGGACTACGACCTCTACTACCTGCGCAACATCGTCGCCGCCGCTGCCCGTGCTGCGCACAAGAAGGGCGCACGTTCGCTCGCCTTCGTGATGCCCACTCCCGAGGGAGCAAGCAGCCGCGACGTGGCCCAGGCGATCACCGAGGGCACGATGCTTGGCCTGGTCAATCCCGACATCTACAAGACCCGCGAGGGTGATGAGGATAGCGATGTCGAGCAGATTGTCATTGTCGGCGGTGATAGCAAGGAGATGAATGAGGGGGCGCGGCGCGGTAGAATCATGGCCGAGGCCGCCAACTTCACCCGTAGCCTGGCCGAGGAGCCAGCCAATATCATGACCCCGCTGCGGCTGGCTGAGGAAGCGCGCAAGATGGTAAAGCAATATGGCAGCCTGGAGATAACCGTGCTGGGCCGCAAGGAGATGCAGGCGAAAGGCATGGGCAGCCTGCTGGGCGTGGCGCTGGGTAGCCACACCGAGCCGCAGCTGATCGTGATCAGCTACAACGGTGGCAAGAAAGGCAACAAGCGCAAGATTGCCCTGGTCGGTAAGGGCATCACCTTCGACAGCGGCGGCACTTCGATCAAGCCCGCCCAGGATATGCACTACATGAAGTACGATATGTGCGGCGCGGCGGCGGTGATCGGGGCAATGAAGGCGATTGCCGAGTTCGGTCCCGCCATCAACGTGATTGGCATCGGCGCGGCGGTGGAGAATATGCCCGGCGGTGGGGCGCAGCGCCCCGGCGATGTGGTGCGCGCCAGCAATGGCAAGACCATCGAGGTGCTGAACACCGACGCGAAGGGCCGCCTGGTGCTGGCCGATGCGGTGGTCTACGCTCAGGAGCAGGGCGCAACCCACGTGCTGGACATCTGCACCCTGACCGGCGCGGCGGTCATCTCGCTCGGCCACGCTGCCGCCGCGCTGCTGGGACAGCCCCAGGGGTGGCTTGATCAGGTCAAGCAGGCAGCGGAGGAGTCGGGCGAACGGGTCTGGCAACTGCCGCTGTTCAGCGAGTATCGCGAACAACTGAAGAGCAACATCGCCGACATCGCTAACGTCGGCGGGCGGCCAGGCGGCACTGCGGTCGGCGCGACCTTCGTCAAGGAGTTCATCGAGGAAGGCACCGAGTGGGCGCACCTCGACATTGCCGCCGTTGCCTACACCGAGCGCGACCTGCCCTACCTGCCGCACGGCTCGTCCGGCTTCGGCGTGCGCATTATGACCAACCTGGTGCTGGATACGGCAGGAACGGAGAAGTAGCCCAGCTAACCGATAGCCTTTCGTCAAGCGCAACCCTGCCGAACCGCAGGGTTACGCTTTTGCCGAATCTGTTGGCTGCTGGTATAATGTTAACCAGAATAGCGTTTAGAGCTACCACAGGAAGAACAGCAAGAGGCTGAAGAGGTGATTATGGCTACGCCATCAGGTAAGGTGCAGAGGTTCACTCATGTATATCTAAGTAACTGGCGTAATTTTGCCAGGGTTAATATAGACCTGCAACGCCGCGCCTTCCTCGTAGGCCCAAACGCATCTGGCAAGTCCAACTTTCTTGATGTCTTCCGCTTCCTGCGTGATGTTGCTGCGCCAGTTGGCGGGGGCTTTCAGGATGCTGTCAGTAAGCATGGTGGGGTTTCAAGCCTGCGCTTTCTTGGTAGCCGCCGACCTGCAAGCATTGCCATCAAGGTTGCCCTTGGTAATGACAACTTCGATTCAGTGTGGGAATACGAGCTAACGTTTACTCAGGATAACCGACAGCGACCATTTATTCAAACGGAGAAGGTGATCCATCTAGGGAAAGTAATTCTGGAGCGCCCTAATGAGGAGGACGAGAAAGACTCTGCCCGCTTGTCGCAGACGTATCTTGAGCAAGTGAACGTTAATCAGCACTTCCGCGAAATAGCTGAGTTCTTGGCCTCTTCTCGCTATCTCCATGTAGTTCCCCAGCTAGTAAGGGAACCAGATCGCTCTGCTGGCAAGCATAATGACCCATATGGAGGTGATTTCCTTGAGCAGCTAGCTAATACTCATTATAAAACAACTAAATCGCGTTTGGAGCGGATTGTGGCGGCTCTAAAGGTTGCCATACCTCAGTTTGAGCAGCTTGAGTTGAGGAGGGACGAGCGTGGCGTTCCCCATCTATATGCAAGGTTTAGCAATTGGCGTAATAACATCTGGATAAATGAAGATCAGCTTTCCGATGGTACCCTCAGACTCTTGGGGATACTCTGGTCGGTGCAAGATGGGAGAGGACCGTTGCTTCTGGAGGAACCTGAGCTTTCGCTACACGCAGAAATCGTTAGATACATACCGCAGATGCTTGCCAGAGTCCAGCATCAGTCTGGCCGTCAAGTTCTGGTTAGCACTCACTCTAGTGACCTTCTTCGTGATGAGGGGATTGGCCTTGATGAGGTACTGCTACTCCTACCGAGTGATACTGGCACTCAGATGGTTTCAGTAGACCGAATTAGTGATGCTAAGCCCCTGCTTAATAATGGTTTGGATTTGGCCGATGTAGTTGTGCCGCATACCAGCCCAGCTAGCACGCAGCAGATGGCTCTTTTTTGGGAGTAAACCATGCTGCAGCTACCTGCCATTTCAGGCGCAGTAGAAGGACCTGTTGATGAGGCGGTCTTGCAGCGCCTCATCCTGCACAGCAAAGGCATACCCACTATGGTATATGGCAAGAAAGGCAAGCCGCACCTGTTGAAGTCACTTGCAGGGTACAACGCCGCTGCCCAACGTAGCCCTTGGATCGTACTTGTAGACCTCGATAAAGATGGGACTTGCGTTGGCCCGCTGCTTGGCTCATGGCTTCCCACTCCCGCCCCTTATATGTGCTTCCGTGTTGCAGTGAAAGCAATTGAGTCATGGCTAATCGCTGACCGGGAGACACTAGCTACTTTCCTCGGCGTGGCTCTTTCCAAAGTCCCTCAAAAACCCGACCTCGAGCCGAATCCGAAGGATACCGTGATCAATCTTGCGCGAATCTCACGGAAGAAGAATATACGCGAAGGGATGGTACCGCGCCCCGGCAGCGGGCGGATGGTTGGTCCTCTCTATACCTCGTTTATGATCGAGTTTACTACAAACCACTGGCAACCAGATGTAGCCGCTGCCAACTCAGATAGCCTGCACCGCGCTCTGAACTGTATCCAGCAGTTGATAAGCAAGGCGGTAACGACAGTATGACGAAAGCGCATCGCCAGATGCGCCCTCTTTAATCTCTAATCTTTAACGCTTGGTGTGAGTTAGGAATCTGAAGCTAAAATTGCCAGCTTTTGGCGACATCTTGCGCCACTCCCGCTGCCATTTGAGCGTAGAGAGCTGGCTAACTCACACCAAACGTTTTAATCTTTGAACTAATACCAACTCGTCAAACAGGTGACGTAAATTGAGCCAGGCCGAACAACGGTTCGCCCCTACGAATTCGCTTCGTTTGCTCGGCAAGTTGGTATAAGTCGGTGTAATACACCAACCCCACCACCCCCGGCCCGGTATGGGTGCTGAGGACCGGGCCGATGCCGACGATCTGGAACTCGACCGGCTTGACCTGCTCTTTCACCATCGCCTCCATCTCCGCTATCTCTTCAGGATTATCCACCCCGCCCAGCACCACATGGGCAGGCTTACCCGCAACGTCGCGGGCGAGGATTTCGATTAGGCGTTGATCCGCCTTCTTCTTGCTGCGCACCCGCTCCAGCGGCTCGACCTGCCCATCCTTGATCTGTAGCAGCGGCTTGATGTTCAGCAGACCGCCGACGAATGCCATACCACCCCCGATGCGCCCGCCGCGCCGCAGGTATTCCAGCGTATCCAGCGCGAGGATGATGTGCATCTTCGGCACCATTGCCTCCACCATCGCCACGATCTCGTCGTGGCCCTGGCCTGCGACCACCGCCTCTGCTGCCCGCTGCACCATGAAGCCGAGGCCCATGTAGGTGGATAGACTGTCAACCACGCTGATCTTGCATTGAGGGAACATCTCCGCAGCGGTGAGCGCGCTCGAATAGGTGCCGCTGAACTTGCTGCCCAACAGGATGACGATGATGCTCTCGCAGTTCGGCACAATCTCTTCGAACATGGTCACAAAGTCACCAATAGCGGGCTGCGAGGTAGTGGGCAACTGCTTTGCGATCTTGAGGCGGCGGAGGAACTCGTCGCTGGTGATGTCCACGCCGTCGCGGAAGCTCTCGTTACCAAAGTTGAGACCCAGCGGTATCACCTTTATGCCATACTTCGCCACTATCTCGGCGGGCAGTGAGGCGGTGCTATCGGTAACGATGCAGATGCCTGACATAACTTCCTCCGATTGCAGATTGCAGATTGAAGATTGAAGATTGTAGATTGTATGTGAGAGATCGCGTTCTGTAGGGGTGAGCCGCATTCGCCCTGGCGCAACCTAAGCCCCCAGCGGGGGTTTGGGGGAGAAATGCCCACTTGCTATCCGGCTGGCCGCAAGCATCATCCCGCCATTAGCGCCCTGCTTGTGTGACACAATTCATTGTGCCGTAACAATACGACCAGCAGCAGCCAGACGAGCAGCAGCAAGCCCGCCAGCAGCCAGAGCACCCGCCCCAGCCCCGCTTCGCGCTGGTAGGCGCGCACTGCCCGCCCGTGCTGGGCGTGACCGCGCTCACCGGCGGCAGTGCGGCGGGCAGCAAGTTTTGCATCGCCCTTCTCGCCGACCGCCTGCTTCAGCCACCAGGCGCGGGCGCAGTACATATACTCGCCCAGTTCGCTGGCGCTGATGGTGCGTCGCTTACTCATGGTTCTGCTTGCGTAGCGCGGCCTCAAGCTCCTGCTGGCGGGTGATCAGGGTTAGGTCGCCGCGAGTGCGCTCCAGCACGCCGCGGGCCAGGTCGGTGTTGCGGCGAAGTCCGTTGGTGATGGCGTCGGGGTAATCCACTGTCACCAGCAGGCTGTAGACATCCTCCATCAGCGCCAGCAACTCCTCGCAGCGGGCCAGATTGCCACCATGTCGCACAATGTCGAGGATGTAGCGGCGCAACTCGCCGCTCATCTCGCCCAGCCCGTTCAGGTAGGGCGCGGCTTCCACCCCTACAGCGATATGGTCGGGCAACTCGTCGCCGTGAATCGCCGCGTAGGTCAGCCGCGCCTCGGCATACTCCTTCTGCGCGTCCTGTACATAGCCCGCCCAGTAGAGGTCGGGGTAGCGGCTGATTAGCTGCTCACGGGTTGCATTGATGACCGCGCCCGCCTGGTTCAGCAGTTGCTCGGCTGCCGCAAAGTCGCCACGATGCACCGCGCGGATGGCGTTGGCGCAGTGGCGGATGCCCGCCCGCGAGTCGGACAGCGCCCGCTCCCGCGCCGCGTTCTTCTCCTCGAAGGTCGCGGTAATCGCCTCGCCAATCTGCTGTACGCGGTTGCCTTGCATCGGTGCGCCCCCAGGTGGATGTAGAAACTTCACCAGGGCGGGCGGCAGCCCGCCCCTACAGAAAGGCTACTTCTTGATCCCACTCTGCGTCTCGTCCTGCTGCTCCTGAGCAATGTCCTGCTTCAGCCTGGCAGCCTCAGCGGCGCTGATCTTGCCAGTCTGCTCATCCCGCTGCTCCTGGGCAATATCGTGCTTCACTTCTTCGGCGTAGTAGTCAACCCCCTCCGCTTTCGCCTTCCGCCGCCCCTGAATCTGGCGGTAGACGAAGTAGATGATTGCTAGCAGGATGATGGCAAGGATCGGATAGTCGAGCCACTTCCAATCGCGGCGGAAGTTTGCCCAATTCGCTCCCGCGCTATAGCCAATCCATGCCAGCGCCGCCGACCAGATGAATGAGCCGAGTAGGGTGAAAATGGCGAACTTGGGCAGGTTCATTCTGGCGATGCCCGCAGGCAGCGAGATGAAGGTGCGGATGACTGGCAGCAGCCTTGAGAAGAAGGCGGTGGCCTCACCGTATTTGGCAAAGAACCGCTCCGATTGGTACAAATGGTGTTCGTTGAGCAGAATGTAGCGGCCCCAGCGCATGATTAGGGGTCTGCCGCCATAGTAACCGACCGCGTAGGCGACCAGCGAACCAATCAGGCAGCCGATTGCGCCGAACAGCCCGCCCAGCAGCATCGTTTGCAGTAGGCTCGCGCCCACCGCCTGGCCGAGGAACCAGCCCGCCAGCGGCATGATCAACTCGCTGGGGATGGGGATACACGCGCTTTCAATCGCCATCGCGACCACTACCCCCACCCAGCCGATATTCTGGTATAGCGTCTGCGCAAAGCTGACGATTGCATCTTCGAGACCTTGTGGCAAATCTTTCTCCCTCTATGATAGAACTTATCTTGTCTCCTCTGGTAGTCCCAGATTTGTTGCAAAGCCAGCTAGGGCGCAATGAATTTGCGCCCCTACGAGCGCGAAACCCCTATGGAGCCATGTAGGGGCGTGATTTATCACGCCCAGCGGCCTTTGCAACCGCTCTACTGGTAGGTCGGTCAGGATCGCGGCAGATTATACCATATGCCGCCCGCTTACGCTACTTCTCCCGCTCACGT
>QHBQ01000518.1 GCA_003243865.1 Candidatus Chloroheliales bacterium
ACCAATCAGGCCGAGGGCCGCCGCATCCTTAGCGAAGCCAACCTCATCGCGCTCGACAACATGGACGAGGCGGTAAAGAAGGTCGTCGAAGTGGCAAACAGCCGCTAATGCCCAACCCCTCCCCAAAGGGGGAGGCCGCACCAAACTCCTCCCCCTTTGGGGAGGCAGGGAGGGGGGAGGCAAACGACGGTTCGCCCTGTCGCACCTTATAACGTACAAAGGA
The DNA here is from genome assembly GCA_003243865.1 of Candidatus Chloroheliales bacterium. The sequence goes on from QHBQ01000518.1 coordinate 224, forward strand.
GTACACCAAACTTGAGCATCCTGGTAGATAAGAACACCCGCCTGCTAATCCAGGGTATCACCGGGCGCAACGGCACCTTCCACGGCCAGCAGATGATCGAATACGGCACCAACGTCGTTGGTGGGGTGACGCCCGGCAAGGGTGGCAGCACCCATATCGGCGTGCCAGTGTTCAACACCGTGCGCGAGGCGATGGCCGAGGCGATTCCTAACACCACGATTATATATGTGCCTGCCCCGTTCGCCGCCGACTCGATCATGGAGGCCGCCGACGCAGGTATCCCCCTCATCGTCTGCATCACCGAGGGTATTCCGGTCCTCGATATGGTGAAGGTCTCCGAGTTCGTCAAGGACCGCAACGCGCGGCTAATCGGCCCGAATTGCCCCGGCCTGATCAGCCCGGGCCAGGCTAAGGTCGGCATCATGGCGGGCTACATTCACGCGCCAGGGCGCATCGGGGTGGTCAGCAAGAGCGGCACGCTTACCTACGAGGTGGTCAACGCGCTCACCCAGCACGGGATGGGTCAGAGTACCGCCATCGGCATCGGTGGCGATCCGATTATCGGCTCCAGCTTCGTTGACATCCTGGAGCTATTCGAGAACGACCCTGACACCGATAAGGTAGTGCTGATTGGCGAGATTGGCGGTGACGCCGAACTGCGTGCCGCCGAGTATATCAGCAGCAAGATGACCAAGCCGGTGGCCGCCTATATCGCAGGCCGCACCGCCCCAGCAGACCGACGTATGGGTCATGCGGGCGCAATCATCAGTGGCGGTGATGACACTGCGGCGGCGAAGATGGCAGCGTTGAGCAAGGCTGGCGCAAAAGTGGCCGAGTCGCCTGCCCAACTCCCCGCCCTGCTGGCTTCCGCGTAGCGGGATTAAAGACTAAAGATTAAGGATTAAGGATTAAAGATGAAACCTTGCATCCCGACCGCTTTAATCTATAATCTTTCATCTTTAATCTAGGACATACAGAAAGGAACATATGATGGTAGCAATTGCAGAGAGACCGACGATGACTGAAGAACAGACGCTGGAGCAACGCCACAGCATCGTCATCCGGATGGGCGGTGAGAGCGGCGAGGGGGTTAAGAGTACCGGCGAACTGTTCTCCCAGGTCGCCGCCCGCGCTGGCTTTACAGTGCTGACCTTCCAGACCTACCCCGCCGAGATTAAGGGCGGCCACAGCGTCTATCAAGTGCGCCTCAGCGCCGAGGAACTCTACACCGAGGGCGCGGCGCTCGACATCCTGCTCGCCTTCAATCAGGAGGGCTACGACAAGAGCTACGAGGAGTTGCAAGATAATGGCTTGCTCCTCTACGACGACGGTGCGGTTACCGACTTCCACTATGAGCAGAAGAACCGCCGCGCCCTGGCCCTGCCAATGACCAAAATCGCCAAGGGCGAGCTAAAGTTCGAGCTGGGCAAGAACGTGGTGGCGGTCGGGATGCTGGCCGCGCTGTTCGGCATGGATGTCGAGCCGATCAATCGGCTGCTGACCGAGAAGTTCCTACGCAAAGGCGAGGATGTGGTTGCCAAGAATAAGCAGGCGTTCGAGCTAGGCTTCCGCTACATCGAGGAGAGTTTCCCGGAACGAGCCAACTACTACCTCGTGCCAGGTGTGGTCGAAGAGGACACCGTGATCATCTCCGGCAACCAGCTATTGAGCATGGGCTGCATCGCTGCGGGCTGCACCCACCTGTTCGGCTACCCGATTACCCCGGCCAGCGATATTATGGAGTTTCTCGCGGGCGAACTGCCCAAAGTAGGTGGCGCGGTGGTTCAGGCCGAGGACGAAATCGCTTCAATCGGCATGGTGCTGGGTGCAAGTTACACCGGCAAGCGGGCAATGACCTCCACCAGCGGCCCTGGCCTCAGCCTGATGGTCGAGATGCTCGGCCTTAGCGGTATGGCGGAGCTACCGGCGGTCATCGCCGATATTCAGCGCGCTGGCCCCAGCACCGGAATGCCCACCAAGCAGGAGCAGGGCGATCTAAACATGGCAGTCTACGCCGGACACGGCGAGTTCCCGCGTATCGTACTGGCCCCAACCGATGTGGCCGACTGCTTCTGGCGGGCGATTGATGCTTTCAACTTCGCCGAACGCTACCAGTTGCCGGTTATCCTGCTCTCCGACACCACCCTGGCAGTGCGCACCCAGAGCACCCATAAGCCCGACCTCAGCCAGATTAAGCTGATCCCGCGCGTCCTCTACAATCCGGAGGCGAGCGCGAACGCAACCCTGTCACAGCCGGGCCACCCCACCCCCGCCGCACAGCACAGCAACGGCTCGATGCCAGAGGATGATGGCGAGGGCGACGAGGTGGATACCGAACTGGCCGCCACTCGCGGCTTCGAACTATACCAGCGCTACGCGATTACCGAGGACGGCGTGTCGCCGATGAGCCTGCCGGGGCAGCCGGGCGGCCAGTACACCAGCACCGGCCTGGAACACAACGAGTTCAGCCGCCCCCGCTACGATGTGATTACCCACACTAAGATGACTGACAAGCGCCACCGCAAGCTGATCAGCGCGGCGCAGAACGCGCCAGCGCCGTTCCGCGCAGGCGACCCCACCGCCGATATCGGCATCATCGCCTGGGGCAGCACCACCGGCGTCGCTTACGAGGCGCTGCTAGAGGCGCAGAAGCAGGGCGTGAAACTCGACCTGATCGCCCCGCGAATGCTCTGGCCGATCCCCACCCAGCAGCTCGACGACTTCATCAACAGCAAGCGGGTCATCATCATCCCGGAGGTCAACTTCTCCGGTCAATATGCCAACCTGCTCAACACCCACTATCATAGGGACTTCGTCCGCCTCAACGTCTACGGTGGCGCGCCGCTCAAATCGTCGCAACTGCTGGCTAAGATTATGGAATACGTACGAGAGATTAAAGATTAAAGATAAAAGATTAAAGATGAAAAATGCCATAAACGCCTTCTTTAATCTATAATCTATAATCTTTGGTCTCACAAGAAAGGTCATAACAAAAATGGACGTAATGAACGATAACACCAAGACGCAGGTGGCGCTGCTGGAACGCACCGTTGACGACTATAAGAGCGACACCAAGCCAACCTGGTGTCCGGGCTGCGGCGACTTCGGTGTGCTGAACGCTATCTACAACGCGCTGAAGGCGAAAGGCACCGACCCCAAGGACATCGTGGCGGTCAGCGGCATCGGTTGCAGCAGCCGCCTGCCCTTCTTCGTCAGCAGCTATGGCTTCCACAGCGTGCATGGCCGCGCCATGCCGGTCAGCACCGGCATCCGCGTTGCCAACCCCGACATTCAGCTAATCGCCTTCGGCGGAGACGGCGATGGCTTCGCCATCGGCGCGGGCCACTTCGTCCACGCCGCCCGCCGCAACCTGAACATCTGCTACGTGATCATGGACAACAACATCTACGGACTGACTAAGGGCCAGACCTCGCCGACCAGCGACCTCGGCTTCGTCACCAAGACCACGCCGAAAGGCTCGGCAGACGCGCCACTCAACCCGCTGATGCTGGCCCTGGCAATGGGCGCAACCTATGTGGCGCGCGGCTTCAGCGGCAAGACCAAGGAGCTGGCCGACCTCATCCTGCAAGGCATGGAACATCCTGGCTTCGCAGTGATTGACGTGTTCAGCCCCTGCCCCACCTTCAACAAGGTCAACACCTTCAAGTATTACCGTGATGAGGCAATTGACCTGCCTGAAGGCTACGACAAGGGCGACTACATCGCCGCCCTCGCCGCCGCCTCGAAGCACGACCCCTACTACCTCGGCGTCCTCTACGAGAGCCGCGACAAGGCCACNTTCGAGGATCACATTGCCTCCACCATCCCCNCCGAGCGCCAGACCACCGCACAGGTGCTNGATGGGNTGTTCAAGAAGTTCAGCTNAGGCGGCACCGTCCCGAAACCCCTCCCCAAAGGGGGAGGCAGGGAGGGGNAGCGCGCCGCGTCAGANCGTGGCATNACNGCAAGAACCTCTCTTCCACATGGGAGAGGGGTTCTTGGTGATCGTGAATGTTGACGTAGGGGCGAANCGCATACGCCCTGCTACCTTGACTCTTTGACCCAACTAACGTATAATCACTGATGTACAGATAAGGCTAGTCATAGACATATATAAAGGAGGCGAGGAGATGAACACTCAGATAGACGTAGTGAGAGGCACAACCAGTATAACTGGGTTGCGTACCAAAACCAAAGAGATAGTGGATGCCGTGCGCACTAGCCAGCGCCCTATGCTAGTAACTTCCGGAGGCGAGGCTGCGGTTGTTATCCTTGATGCTTATGCTTATCAGGAGATGATTGACCGCATCGAGGAACTTGAGGCTAACGAGATAATGCGGCTGGCAGCAGAGGCAAGGCGCGGTGGTGGTGTCGAGGCAGAGGAAGGAATCCGTATCTTTGAGGCCGAAGTTGATGCCATGATTGCTGCTCACCGTGCGTCGCGTGAGGGTAAGTAGTGGCCGCGAAGAAGATTACCACGACGATACTCTCCCACGCCGTGATTAACCAAGGTAAAGACCAAGCGGCATGGTATCTTGACCATTTTGGTGAAGACGCTGCTGATCGCGTTAGAGGTATCATTTCTGCTGGTATTCGCACCATCATTGCCCGTCCAGAAAGCGGTAGGCTGGTAAATGGCCTACCGCGCACCTACCGTCGCGTTAGGAGCGAACCTTACTATCTATATTATGAACTAGATTATAACACAAGAGAAGCATTTATCTTTCTGCTACGCCACGAGTCGCAGCGACCTTACGCGCCAGGCAGCCTTCGGAACAAAGCTCGTGAGGCAAGGCTTGGCGGCAGCATCGTTTTGCCTAACGGACACGAGCAGGAGGATGTTGAGGATGATGAAGATTAGAGAACTAAACATCCAGCCCCAGCAGCGGAGGTAGCTTGCGTTGAACCTGGACGACTTCAAGAACAGCACATCTGGGCGCATCCTGAAGGTTGGGCAGAGCGAAGCAGCGTACTGGGCGTTCGTGCCAGACCCGCTGCCACCTGAGCTTGAACTCGACGATGAGACCATTCAGTTGTCGAATGAAGCCTCACTTGTACTCGGCAGGTTGGATGGGCTGGGCAATGCCTTGACTAACCCCCATCTGCTGATCAACCCTTTCATCCGGCGCGAGGCGGTGCTATCGTCGCGCATCGAGGGAACGCAGGCCAGTATCGCCGACCTCTACGCCTACGAGGCGGGGCAACAGCCGCAAGTGCCAGAGGCGGATGTGCGCGAGGTACTGAATTACGTCCATGCGCTTGAATATGGCCTTGAGCGGCTCGAAAGCCTGCCCATCAGCCTGCGCTTCATGCTTGAGCTGCACGAGCGGCTGATGCGCGGGGTGCGCAGCGACCAGGCCACGCCTGGAGAGTTCCGCCGCAGCCAGAACTGGATTGGTCGCCCTGGCGCTACCCTGAATGACGCTACCTACGTGCCACCGCCTGTGCCTGAGATGCGCGACTGCCTTGACGCGCTGGAGAAGTACATACACTATAGCAGTAAGCATCCGCCGCTGGTGCGTATCGCCATGATTCATCAGCACTTCGAGGCCATCCACCCGTTCCTTGATGGCAACGGGCGTATCGGGCGGCTGCTGATTACCCTGCTGCTGGTAAGCTGGGGTCTGCTAATCAAGCCGCTGCTCTACCTCAGCGCCTTCTTCGAGCGCAACCGTAACGAATACTACGCGAGGCTGCTAGCAGTGAACCAGCATGGCGATTGGGATGGCTGGGTCAAGTTCTTCCTGCGCGGCGTGCGTGAGCAGGCGGGCGATGCTGCTGACCGGGCAAAGCGGCTACAGGATTTGCAGCTTGCTTGGCGCAGAGAGCTACTGACAGCAAGGCGTTCTGCCAGAGCTATTCAGCTTGCCGATTCGCTGTTTGAAACACCTGTAATTACCGTTGCCCTAGCAGCAAAGACGTTGGGGTGTGACTACAACCCAGCCAAGAGTGCTGTTCGTGTGCTAGTTGAAGCTGGGGTGCTTGCCCCAGCCGATGAGCGCTCCTACGACAAGAGATACGTGGCAGAGGGTATTATGGCTATTGTGGAGAGGGAGAGTTCGACAACTTAAAGCAACACAGATCTGGAGTTTTCTCCAAATCTTAGCAGCATAGGGGCTGGTACTTTAAGCCCCCAAAGTATCATTTCAGCACAAACATAGGTACTCAAGTACCATTTTGCCATCAAGATATCAGGTAGGGGCAGGTAAATTGCATTTTCCGCCCTAAAACTGCAAATCTAGCTTGTCAAATTGCAGTTATCGGCAAATCTAAGGAGGAACACAACTAAACCAATGCCAACCACCGAAGAACTAACCAGCGGGTTCGATGCGCTCATCGAACGCATCAACACGATGCAGGCCCGTCTTTGACTTGCCCCGCAAAGAGAAGGAACTGGCCGAGCTAGACGAGCAGGCGATGCAACCCGACTTCTGGACCGATCAGCCGAACGCCCGAAAGGTGACGCAGCGGGCGGCGGAGTTGCGTGAGCAGCTAGAGCGCTGGCACACCATCGGCAGCCACGTCGCCGAACTGCACGAACTGGCCGAACTTAGCGAGGGCGAGGAGGCGATGCTGGCGGAGTTGCAGGCGGAGCACGACAGCATCGCCGCGCAGCTTGACCGCGACGAGATGGAGCTGTTGCTTGGCGGCGAATACGACGCAGGCAACGTCATCCTTAGCGTCTACGCCCGCGAGGGTGGCACCGAGGCGATGGCCTGGGCGCAGATGCTGATGCGGATGTATATGCGCTGGGCCGANNAGCACAANTACGAGGNGGAACTCGACTACGTCTCCGAGGGCGAAGAGGCGGGCATCAAGAGCTGNACCATGACCNTTAGCGGGCGCAACGCCTANGGCTACCTGCACGGCGAGGCGGGCCAGCACCGCATGGTGCGCATATCACCCTACGACAGCCAGCACCGCCGCCAGACCTCGTTCGCCCTGGTTGAAATCCTGCCGGAGCTTGACGACAAGATTGACATCGCCCTGAACGAGGACGACATCAAGATGGACATGTACCGCGCCACCGGCGCAGGCGGCCAGAACGTGAACAAGACCTCGACCGCCATCCGTCTGACCCATATCCCCACCGGCATCGTGGTTACTTGCCAGAACGAGCGCAGCCAGATCCAGAACCGCG
>QHBQ01000368.1 GCA_003243865.1 Candidatus Chloroheliales bacterium
GGTATCCACGAAGCGGGTGAAGAAGCGGTCACCGGGCCAGAAGTCCTTGCCGTGGCAGCCGAACACCAGGCGGGCGCGACTGAGCCAACGGGTCAGCGCCCCAGCGGGCAGATCGTAGGGCTTCTGGATGTGGATGATGTCGTAGCGGCGGCGAATCAAGCCGGGCAGCGCGAAGATGGCAAAACTGAGGCGTTCGAGCAGCTTGGTCAGCCCGTACTGCCTACCCAGCAGGGGGATGCGCCGCCACGCCTCGCGGCTGATGAAGCGGTGGGTCTTGACCTTCACGCCCGCATAGTTATGGCGAATCGGCCCCCGCCCGCCGATGATGGTGACATCGTGACCCCGCGCCGCCAGTTCGCGGCCCAACTCCCAGACGAAAGTCTCCACCCCGCCCAACTTGGTAGTGGTGGTCAGGTTATAAAGCGCAATTTTGAGTTTGCGCTTTATGTAGGGGCGAACCGTTGTTCGCCCTGCTGGTTTACTGGTATTCATCACCTAAATTATGCGCGACGCAGAGGCAAAAAGCAAATCAGGCCGAGGATAAGCATTATCCCACCCAACATATAGATCGAATTGGCGAGACCATCCTGCTGCGTGGGGCTGAGGCCGGAGTAAGCAACGTACCAGCGCCAGTGGTCGAGCAGGTGGTGATAGTCGGGGCGGTAGAACCAGTCGAACCGTTGTTTCGCGCTATGCTGGGGCATACTTATCACTGCTGCGCCGACCACTGGCAGGTTCACGCTGGGCTGCAAGCTGGTAAGGTCTATGCCAATCGTCTCGTCGCGAGGGATGCCCAGCAGCGCGGGGTTCCAGGTGTCGCTGAGGATGGCAACGGTGCGACTTTGCTGGCCCGGGCCAGCAAAGTCGAGGTGATACTGCTTACTCACCCCATCGGGCAAGGCAGCGCCGCTGATCTCGCGGGCGGCGGACGAGCCGTAGTCGCTAATCACCTGCACCTGGGCGCGCGGCAGTGGCGGGGGGCGGTGGTCGGCCAGGATCAGGGTCAGGCTGAACGGGCTAGGCGCCGACAGCTTGATGATGCCCGCGCCGGTAGTCCAGCGGGGCAGGGGTGCGCCACCGTTGCCCTCGCTAATCGAGAAGCCGCTGGCAAAGGTAATCGCGTCGGCGGGTGGGTTGAGGTTGGGCTGCCACTCGCGCCAGCGGTCGGCCAGCATCCACACATGACCGAGCAGCGGCGAGCCCTCGACCGTGAAGTAGCGATACGTGTCGGCACTGTACGAGTCGCTGTTGTCCTGATAGGTTTGATTGATGTAGCTATCGAAATTGACCGCACTGCCGAACAATTGACCCGTTACACCAAAAGCGGCCAGCAGCATGACTGCCGCGCGGCCAGGCAGCAACACCAGGTAAGATCGCGCAGGGCGGCTCGCTGCATTATTGGGCTGTGGTGTGGGCCACAGCCGCTCGATCAGGGCGGCAACTGGTAGCAGAGCAAAAGGGAGCGCGGGCATCAGGTAGCGCGGCCCCCAGGAGCCATCGCCGTGCCAGAAGCGGTTCATCGAATAGAACAGGATGTGAACCAGCACGGTTGCCACGCACGCAGAGGTGAGGGCAGCATTGCGCCTCCAGGCGAGCGGGATGGCAAATGGCAGCAGCATAACCGGCGGGGCAAACCACAGCAACCCTTTCCCTGGGGATAGCAGCAGGTCATACAGCCCCTGGTTCATCGGAATGGCGAACACAATATCCTTGATGCCGCTGGCGTCGCCATAGCCGCTGCTGAAGAAGCCACCAAAGAAATGCGAATTGTAGAGGCCGAGCGGCAGGTAGCCGATAACGAAGCCAGCCAGCCAGCCAATCACCCCCAGCCACCAGCGCGACCCACCGCGCCGCCTTACCAGCCAGAAGACGTAGACGAAGATGATGGGGAAGACGATCAGGTTCTGAAACTTGGTGGCAAGCGCAGCGGCGAGCAGCAGGCCGCTGACGAAGTGAGGAGTGAGGAGTGAGGAGTGAGGAATTATGGTCATGGGTTCAGCATCGGGCGTAATGAATTGCGCCCCTACATTATCCGTTTCTGTAGGAGCGTGATTCATCACGCCCTGCTGCCCTGAACCCGATGTACCCCGCCAGGCAAAATAGAGCGAAGCGAACATCAACAGGGCGGAGAGCGGTTCGGCAAACTGGGTACGGCTGTGCGGCCAGGAGAAAGTGGCGAAGGCGTAGAGCAGGGCAACCAGCAGGGCGGCGCGGCGACGATAGCCGAGGCCAGTGGCGAAGAGGAATAGCAGTGCAGCGATGGCGGCCTGGACCAGCGGGTTGAAGATACTGACGTAGAGGCGGGTAATGAAGCCGTGCTGCCCGTCGGGGTAGCCGCCCGCGATCGCATTGCCCAGCCAGTAGAGCGGCAGTTGCAGCAGCGACTTGAGCGGGCCGTACTTGCTCACCTCGCTGCCGTCACTCAGCTTGATGGTATCCACCACCGGCAAGCCGCTGGGCAGGGTGAAGTGCGCGTTGCGGGCCAGCGCCTCGCTGGTGACGAACATGGTCTCCTCGTCGCGCGAGTAGGTGTGGCCGCCCATAGTCAGGACGAAGAAAGCCGCAAGCGTGAGGAAGAGACCGAGGGAATGTTGAATTATGAACTTTGAATTTTGCATAGTGGGCTGGCTCACGGTGGAGATTATAACATAGTTGCCTGAGGCTTGCCCCCACCCTCCTGCTTACGGTATAATCTGGTATCGCTCATATAGATAGTGAATCGCATTGCCCTGAAGGAGTGACGTGAAGAAACTGACCTATGTCGCCCCCAATTTCAATACACCTGAGCTTGCCAGTGCGCCCAACGTTCGCACCGCCCCTGCGCTACTGACCGGCGTGGCACCACCTGACTTCTACTCGACTACCAACTTCCCCACCTACATCAAGACCGAGGCGGGCTGGCTGCTGGTTGGCGACCCGCGCATGGATGCGGTCATCGCGGTGGGCGAGCAAGGCCCGCACTGCCTTGAGCCGCGCCACGTCGAGGCGGGTACTCCCATCGTGCTCGGCCAGCGCGAGCATGGCGAGGAGGGCATTTTCGTCAACGAGAATCCCTTTATCGAGGAAGGCGACGAAGCCCGCGACGTGTTCAGCTTCATGTCGAGCGGCAGCAGCCGTGAGCGGCGCACCGATTACACCGAACTGGCCGAGCTACTCGAGGCCGACCGTGTCGGCGGCGGCAACACCCTCTGGGTGCTGGGGCCAGCGGTGGTGCATAGCGGCGCCCGCGAGGCGATGGAGTGGCTGGTCAACAATGGCTACGTGGGGGTGCTGTTTGCGGGCAACGCGCTGGCCGCCCACGACCTGGAGACCTCCGTCTATGGCACCAGCCTGGGCATCAATAGCCAGGGGCGGGCGGTGCGCGGCGGCCATCGCCACCACATCGCCACCATCAACCAGATCCGCGCCTACGGCAGCATCGAGCAGGCGATTAACGCTGGTTACATCAGCGATGGCATCGTCTATGCCTGTGTCAAGCATCAGGTGCCGATGGTGCTGGCAGGCAGCATCCGCGACGATGGCCCGCTCCCCAGCGTGATCAGCGATGCGCTCGAGGCCCAGGTGGTGATGCGCGAGTATACCAAGCGGGCGACCATGGCGGTGATGCTCGCTACTGCGCTGCACAGCATTGCCACCGGCAATATGCTGCCCACCTTCTACCAGCGCGACGGCACAATCCTGCCCCTGCCAATCATCGCCGTAGACCATGACGAGTTCGTCCTCGCCAAGCTGGTGGATCGCGGCACCCACCCGGCATATGGCATCGCCCGCAA
>QHBQ01000293.1 GCA_003243865.1 Candidatus Chloroheliales bacterium
CCCCTCCTGCTCCAGATTGCTGTATTCCCAGTCGGCGGGGGCGAACAGGTAGTCGGCGAACTTCGAGGTGATTACCTACAGCAATCTGGAGCAGGAGGGGCTGAAGGCACGCAAGTGGAACACCCGCGTTAATACCGTCTACGAGGCGCTGCTCTACGCGCTGGAGCGCTACCGGCAGGCTCACGCTGACGGCAGCCGCGACATCACCACCCCGCCCGACCGACCCTTCGTCGTGGCGGTCATCCACCGCCTGGAGACGATCCTGAACCAGGCACGGCTAAAGCTGGACATTGACATCGTGCTGCGGGTGGCAAAGGAGCATCACGTGGTCTTCATCCAGTACAAGCCGACTATGGAGAAGCTGAAGCAATATGGGATGCTCGACGAGGTGATGAACCACCCGAACATCGAACACCGTCCCTATCAGGATTACTTCAGCTTCATGAACCTGATTGCCAACTGCACCTATGTGGTGTGCGATGGTGGCGGCTTGCAGGAGGAGACATATTATCTCGACCGCCCCTGCCTGCTGCTGCGCAACACCACCGAGCGCATCATCGGGCTGGATGAGACCGCCCTACTGTCGAAGTTCGAGCCAGCCCGCATCAATTACTTCCTCGCCAACTATCGGCAATATTGTCGTCGCGACCGGCTCGAGGATGTCCGCCCCGCGCGCATCATCGTGGACGCGGTGCGCGGGCTAATGAACGAGTGATGGAGACTAACAACTCCCCTCCCCTCGGGAGGGGCTGGGGGTGGGTGCGTGCTGCCCTACTCGGACCCCCTCCCAGCCTCCCCCGGTGGGGGAGGAATGGTGGCGTATTGCTATCGGGCTGGTATGGCGGCGGCAACGTCGGCGACGAGGCGGTGCTGGCCGCGCTGGTGCAGATGCTGCGCGAACGCAATCCCGACCTGCCGATTGCCGCTCTCTCCGTCAACCCCAAACAGACCGCGCGGCTGCACGGAATTAAGGCGTTCAAGCGCAGCCCGCTGCAAGTTCGCGCCGCGCTGACCGCCTGCGATACCTTTGCGCTCGGCGGCGGCGGTACGGTGCAGGATGTGACCAGCGTTTGGAACCTGCCGTCGTTCCTGCTCTATCCGCTGCTGGCGCGGCGGCTGGGCAAGCGGGTGGTCTGGTGCGGCGTGGGGGTCGGTCCACTGGGGACGCGGCTGGGCCGCTGGCTCACCGCGCGGGCGGCATGGGCCGCCCAGCGCATCACCGTGCGCGATGAAGCCTCGGCAGAGCTGTTGGCAAGAGTGGGCGCGCCGATGGGGCGGGTGGAAATCACCGCCGACCCTGCTCTCGCCCTCCGTCCAATTGACCGCGCCGCCGCGATGAAGGTTTTGCAGGAAGCTAACGTATATACTGATGATGCGATGCCGACAACCCCTTTCCCATCTTCCCCCCAAAGAGAGGAGGAGGTCGTGGGCAATTCATCACTCATCACTCATCACTCATCACTCAGCCGTAGGCTGGTAGTCTTCGCCCTCCGCCGCCCGCTCGACCCCCAACTGGGCAAGCGGCTGCGCCCCGGCTATCTGCTGCCCGTCAGCATGCGCGAACGGTTCGGCGCGTGGTCAGCGCAAGCCGAGCAACTCTACCGCGCGATGGTCGAGGCGCTGGCGCAACTGGCTGATTACTGCGTGAGCGAGTGGCAGGCCGAGGCGCTGTTCGTGTCGTTCGATACGGTTGACCGTAAGGTGGTGGCGGCGGTGCGGCGGCGGATGCGTTATGTCGAACACAGCTATGAGCTAACCGGCGAGCATCACCCTGCAACGGTGATGGGCATCGTCGGGCTGGCCGACCTGGTGGTAGGGATGCGGCTGCACGGACTGATCTTCGGCGCAGCGATGGGCCGCCCGCTGCTTGCCCTCAGCTATGATCGCAAGGTGAGCAGCTTCATGGCCCAGCTTGGCGCGAGCGAGTGGACGCTGGCGGTAACGGATGCTGCCGCGCTGGTGGCAAAGGCGGCGGCACTATGGCCGCAGCGCGAGGTGGTCGCGCAGCAAATCGCCGCACGGGCGACGGAACTGAAGCGAAAGGCGAGGCTGAATGCAAACATCATCGAAGCTAGAGCGGGGTAGAGTGGCGGCAGCACTGGCCTGGGCACGCAGCCCGCGCGGGCGCATCATCGTGCAGTTCACCCTCATCGGCCTGGTATTGATCTTCTTCGTCTACACCCTGGTCACTGGTTGGGGCGAACTCAGCAAGCAGCACCTGCGTCTCGATTACGGCTATCTGGCGCTATCGGCAATCCCGTTGATTGCCCGCCCGTTCCTCTCCGCCTTCGGCTGGTGGCAGATCGTCTACAAGCTGGGCGGCAGGTTGAGCATCGCCCGCAGCATCCACATCTATTTCATCTCCGGACTGGCCCGCTACCTGCCCGGCCCCTTCCTGGGCAGCATCGGGCGGGCAGTCATGGCTGAGGAGAACGGCATTGAGGGGGGGGTTGCCGCCATCAGCGTGCTGCTGGAGCTAGGGCTGCTGGTTGCCAGCGGCGCGCTCATCGGGCTGGTCTGGGTTGCGTTCACGGTAGGGTTGGCGAACATCACCCTCTACCTCATCATCCTCGGCACGGGCAGCTTGATCATCCTCGAACCGCGCGCCTTCCTCACCCTGCTCAACTTCCTGCTGGCCCGCTTCGGGCGCAAGCCGGTGCGCCTCGCTTTGCACCTCGGCGACATGATGCAGCTAATCGCCCCCTACCTGCTCAACTGGCTGCTGAATGGCCTCACCTTCTACCTGGTAGTCAACGCCATCTTTCCCG
>QHBQ01000447.1 GCA_003243865.1 Candidatus Chloroheliales bacterium
ATGATCGGTATCACCGCTTGCATTGCCAGCAGCGGACCAAACGGGTTGAGGTCAACCAACTGGCGGTATAGCCCTATATCGGTATGTTCCAACGGACTAACCATGCCTTGACCAGCATTGTTAATCAGCACATCAATGCGCTTGTAATGCGCATAGACATCAGCGACCATGCTGGCAATCGCGTTCGCGTCGCGCATATCCGTAGGAACGGCCAGTGAGCCGGGCAGCTCAGAGGCCAAGCGGCTGATACTCTCAGCCGAGCGAGAGACGAGCGCCACTTTGGCACCCTGTGCGGTGAAAAGACGCGCTGTGGCCTCGCCCAGACCCGACGAGGCTCCGGTGATGATCACAACTGAATTGCGAATATCCACGTTTGTAATTCCTTTCTGGTAGTCCATTAACGCCAGCCTGATTCTTGCGCTGGCGGCACTCACTTTTGACGCGCAGTCATGGCCTAAGATATTGCGTCTTCTAAACAGCCACTTGCGTATTGTAACGAAGCCGGGCATTCACGCACAAGAGCGCAAAAATCCCATGATAAAAACTGCTAGTTTCGTGACTAAGACGGGTTCGAGAGGAGCAAGTAAATGGATGATGAGCAGCGACGAGCGGAACTGGCGCTCTTCCTACGTACACGTCGCGCACGGCTCTCGCCTCGGCAGGTGGGCCTGCCTGCGGTTGGCCGCCGCCGAACTCCTGGGCTAAGGCGGGAAGAGGTTGCAGAAGTCGCTGGGGTAGGTGTCAGTTGGTACACCTGGCTTGAGCAGGGACGGGCGATCACAGTCTCGGCATCGGTACTCGACAGCGTGGCCCGCGCGCTCCAGTTGGATGCGTCTGAACGCAACCACCTGTTCATTCTCGCCCGCGAAGAGGTGCCAGCGGCCCCGACACCACTTACCTTCAGCGTGGATCTGGCAGTGAAGCAGATTCTTGACTCGCTGGAGATCTACCCGGCCTACGTTACTAACGCCCGCTGGGATGTCGTGGCTTGGAACCAGGCTGCTTGCCGCATCTTCGCAGACTTCACGACCTTGTCTACGCGCGATCGCAACTTGCTCTGGTTCATGTTCAAGCATCCGCTTGCGCGCCAGCTCTACGTAGATTGGGAGGCAACCGCACAACAGACTCTGGCCCTCTTTCGGGCTAGTACCGGGCGTTATATAAGTGAAACCTGGTTCACCGAGTTGGTAGTGACCTTGAGTTGCGCCAGCCCCGAATTCGCAGCGTGGTGGTCGCATAACGAAGTACATGGAACACCCGAAACGGACAAAGAGATTAATCACCCCAAGCTAGGATACCTGGCGCTGCAGCCGACCATACTACCGCTGGCGCAGACACCTGACCTGTGCATGATGATATACACAACTGCACCGGGGACTAACACCGAAGCTAAACTTCAGTGTCTCAGGTCTGCAGTGGGAGACTCATACCAACCTGCCGAGGAGAGAGTATTTATCCATAGGAGCGCAGATTTATCGCGCCCGTCTGTTCTACTAAATCTTATTATTTAGCAGCAAGAGCGCACCTAATCGTGCACCCTTAGTTTATGCAACGGATTGTAAGTGTGGGTTAGGGATTGGCTGCAACAGGCCGCAGATGAGCAAGAATTTCGCGGGCGCGGGCACCAAGCGCCGGTACGGCCAGCAATTCGTGGGCAGAGGCGGGGTTGGAGTGACGGTTGCGAATCACCTTGTGAGTATTGGTTATGGTCCATTTGGGGAAAGGACGCTCAAGCAGGGCGAGCGGCAGACCCGCTTCGACATAGCCCTCTTGCAGCACGCGCAGATACCAGCCAGTACGCCCACTCTGCTCTACCCGCTTCGTCAGTTGCGGGTTGTTCCAGCGGCGGGCGATATTGGCGCAAGGCTGGCGCGGCTGTGTCACCTGAATGCGGGCCTCGCCGACGGCGTAGATGTCGCCAATGCAAACGCTGTCCTCGCTCAGGCCATTGATGGTAAAGTTCTCGCCGAACGCGCCGGGTGGCAGGGCGATACCTAGTTCAGCGTTCCACTCGTCATAGTGATCAGCGGAATAGGCGAGCAGCGCCTGATCAAGGCCGCCGTGATGCTTCTTGTCGGCCTGACCGTCGCCCACCAGATTGTGGCGCTCTAGCCAGATGCGGCCAACGACGAGAGACTTGATGTAGCCGGTGCGCCAGATGCGCACGCCGTTGTCGTCCTCCTCCTCAATCTGCTGCGGCATACCGACCTGAATTGAGCGCAATATAGGCATGGGTGTCTCCGATGTGTCCATCAATATTTCCTCGGCACCAGATAGGCGCGGATGATGCTGCCGATGACCATGCCAACAATGAAGGCAACCAGAATGGTGAGCAGTGTCGGGGCGTTGCCGATCAGCAGCAATGCGATGATGCCTAGCGCTGCCAGCGCGCCCAGCACCATCTGGCTGTTGACGTATGCGCCACGCATCGCTGCCAGCCCCAGCAGCATGTAACCGGCGTAGACGCCGAGCGCGGCGAACAGGATGTTGAGAAACCAGTCCATTCAGTTTACCCTTTCTTTTGCTCCTAGTGCAAGGCCTGTGCCTATATTACGCTGCAGCGGCAGCCATGGTTGCTATGATGATTAGCTGATTGCATTATAGCGTCATTACCAACCTCATTATATGTAAGTCAAACGGGAGCGTCAAGGGACGGGGGCGTATTCTGTTGGCAGCGGGGGCGAACGACAGTTCGCCCCTACGAAAAGCTAAGGGCCGAGTAGATCTCGCCGAGGAAGCGGCTGGGGACCGTTGCCTGCAGGCGGGTGGTGGCAAAGCCCTGCTGCCGGGCCAACGCCTCCCAGGTCGGATAGGAGAGCGGGTGCGGCACCCAGAGGTTGCCATCATCGGTGTTGTACTCGACCAGCACTAGGCGCCCGCCGGGGCGGAGGTAGCGGCGCAGCAGTTGCAGCACGGGGGCCTTGTCGCGCTGAAAGTGCAGTGAGTTCGCCATCACGATGCCATCGAGCGGCGGCAGGTCGAGCGGGCGGGTGAAGTCGGCAGCGAGGTAGTGGACGGTGGTGGCGGGGAAGCGTTCGCGCATTGCCCGCTCCTGCTCGCGAAGCGCACTGCGATTGGTGTCCACCGAATAGATCTCGCCGCCTGCACCCAGCAGGTCGGCGAGCGCGAGGGTGAACGCGCCGCTGCCGGAGCCGCAGTCGGCCCACCGCTTACCCGCGCTAGTAACACCGCCGCGCAGAAGATGAACGTGGTCATTGTGGTTCATGGGCGAGAAATAAAGATTAAGGATTAAAGATTAAGGATTAAAGATAAAGCTACTACCCGGTTGAGCAACGTAGGTGACGTGCTACCGCTATGATAGCATCCATGCAGGGCAAAAAGCAACCGAGGCTCAACCGTGATGGCCGGACCCCGATTGCTTGGAGAGAAAGGAAAGGGTGAAGACTTGAGTTCTTCCCTTATTATACGGCACCAAGCGCAGGGGCGGATTTATATGAGTCAACCGACTAATTCTCACTAAAGGCCGCGCCGGGGTTCTGCAAGGCGTTGCGGAAGGGGGCGACCACCGGCTCGAGGCTGGGGTCGAGGGCGAGGGCGCGATTCAGCAGCGGGGTGGCCTCGGCGTAGCGACCCAGCATACAGAGGATGACCCCCTCACCAGCGACCGCCTGGGCGTTGTCGGGGTCTAGCTGGGCGGCACGGTTGAAGTCGGCGAGCGCGGCGTCGTAGTTGCCAAGCTGCCCCTGGAGGCGGGCGCGGTTGGTGTAGGCGTAGGAGTGATCGGGGTCGAGGGCAACCGCCTGGTTGTAATCGGTCAGCGCCTTATCGAGGCTGTCGAGCAGCGCATAGCAGGAGCCGCGATTGTTGTAGGTGTCGGCGTCGTCCATACCCAGATCAATCGCGCGGCTGAAGTCCTCCACCGCGCGATCATAGTGGCTGGCCTCGGTTTGGGCCAGGGCGCGGGCATAGTAGGGCGTCGGGTCGGTGGGGGCGAGAGCAAGATAGGCGTCGAAATCGGCAATTGCCAGGTCGTACTTGCCACTCTGCATATAGGCAACCCCACGATTGTTGTAGGCCTTGATGAA
>QHBQ01000329.1 GCA_003243865.1 Candidatus Chloroheliales bacterium
CCATCGTTGGTACTCTGCTACAGGCGGCTATCCTCCCCTTCACCAGCCCTCAGCAGCTAGTCTACTCCAACGCTGGGGCAATGTCGTGGATGACCTCCAGCGTGCTGATGAACACCAACACTGGCGGCGGACTGGGCAAGATGTTTGGCCGGATGGTCTCCGGCAGCAGCGCGTTCGTGGTTGACTATAGTGCGCCGCAAGGGCCTGGCACCGTGGCCTTCACCGCCCGCTTCCCTGGCAAGATCGTGCCAATCCTGCTCGCGGCGGGACAGAGTATTATCATGCAGAAGCAGGCTTTCCTGGTCGCTGAGAAGAGCGTCGAACTGAGCATCGCTTTCAACCAGAAGCTGGGCGCGGGCTTCTTCGGCGGTGAGGGCTTCATCCTGCAGCAGTTCACCGGCCCCGGCCTCTGCTTCGCCGAGCTTGATGGCGAGATTGTCGAGTACACGCTCGCCTCTGGACAGGTGATGAGCATCAAGGCCGGTCACGTCGCTATGTTCGAGCCGACCGTTAGCTTCAACATCCAGATGGTCAAGGGCTTCACCAATATCCTGTTCGGCGGCGAAGGCCTATTCCTCGCCACCCTGACCGGCCCTGGCAAAATATGGCTGCAGACCATGCCGATGATGGAACTGGCCGAGCGCATCGCTCACTACCTGCCGCACACTGGCGGCGGTGGCGGCGAACCCGGCATCCGCCTCAACTTCGGCTAATCTCACTCCCTATCATTATTATTAACCGCCAACGCGATCCCGGCAAAATCTTACTTTATCCGCCGGTGAGCAGCGGCAAATCATTCATCCATCATGCGCCTCGGCGCACGCAATATTAGGAGGTTCCCAAGTGAATATCGAGTTCGTCCTCCGCATCGTGGGAGCGGCGACACTTGGCGTGCTAGCCTGGTTCTTTGCTGCCATCTATTACCCCGATAAGATACTCGGCAACTACCCGGTCGGCTACCCGCTGGCGCTCGCTGCTGCCATCGCTGGCTTGCTCGGCACCCCTTACCTTACCACCCGCCCGTTCCGCTGGCTCATCACCCGTCTGCGCCAGCTTGCCACCGCCGATATTCTCGCCACTAGCCTCGGCCTGATCATCGGGCTGGTGGTCGGCGCGTTGCTGGCCGGACCGCTCTCCGTTTTGCCTGGCCTGATCGGGCGGATTGCCCCCACTGCCGTCAGCATCTTCTTCGCTTATATCTTCGCCTGGCTGATGGTGCAGCGCAAGCGTGACCTCAGCGACTTCTTTGGCCGGATTAGCCGCCCTTCGCTGATGCCTGCTGCCGCCAGCCCCGGCCTGATTGGAGCCGAGGGATTGCAACCAGCCGCGCGTTACTTCCTGGTGGACACCAGCGCGGTCATTGATGGGCGCATCGCCGACATCAGCCTGACCGGATTCATAGATGGCACTCTGCTCGTTCCCCGCTTCGTCCTCAACGAGCTTCAGCACATTGCCGATTCCGCCGATGCCCTGCGCCGCAATCGCGGGCGGCGCGGCCTGGAGATGCTCAACCGCCTGCAGAAAGATGCGATAGTGCCAATCCAGGTTACCGACATAGACGCTGAGGGCGTGGCCGAGGTGGACAGTAAGCTGATCAAGATCGCCCGCCAGAACCGCTACCCGATCATCACCAACGATTACAACCTCAACCGCGTCGCTGAGCTACAGGGCGTCAAGGTGCTAAACATCAACGAGCTTGCCAATGCCATCAAGCCGATCGTGCTACCCGGCGAAACGATGGATGTTCACCTCGTCTCCGAGGGCAAGGAACTGGGCCAGGGCATCGGCTACCTCGACGATGGCACGATGGTGGTGGTGGAGAACGGCAGGCGGTATCTCGGTCAGGATATTGAAGTGCTGGTCACCCGCGTGCTGCAAACCACCCAGGGCCGCATGATCTTTGCCCAGATGCCGGGCAACAATTCCTAAAACGTTCAGCGTTCATCAGTGTCACCGCCCCCATCTCCGCCACAGAACGATAACGTGGAGATGGGGGCGGTGCCTATCGGGCGAGGAATGCTTTCAAGGGCATAAAGAATGAACATTTCAGCCATGATCTGCTACTAATGAGGTGATAGAACAATAATGGAGGAGTACGGTGATTGGCAAGCTCTGGGCAGACTGCGCACACTTCGGGCCAAGCAGCATCGAGCAGACGGAGGTGAGTCCGCTAGCGATGGCTGACGAGTATGATGTGCAACTATTGCGGCGGATGGCGGATGGCGACGAGGCCGCCCTCGACGACCTCTACGCCCGCCACGCTCCCGCCCTCTTTAGCTACCTGCTGACCCTGACCGATGACCGCTTCGAGGCGGAAGAGGTGCTGCAGGATACGCTCGTCGTAGCCTGGCGCTCTGCCCGCCGCTTCGAGGGCCGCGCCAGAGTGAGGACATGGCTGCTCGCCATTGCTCATCGCCAGGAGCGTGACCGCCGCCGTCGCCACGCGATCACCATCGGCCCTGAAGCCGAGCTGGACCGCCTCACTGACGTGGCGCGGGGGCCGGAGGAACTGGCGCTGGCCCACGAGGAGGTCGTCGAGCTTGGCGCACTGGTCGCGCGGCTCAACCCCAGCCAGAGAACAATACTGGCGCTAGCCTTCGTCCACCAACTTTCCTACGCTGAGATTGCCGCCGTGCTTGATCTGCCAATCGGCACGGTGAAGAGCCGCCTCAACAATGCGAGGAACGCCTTGCAGTCGCTTCGTGATCAGCAGCAGGAGGTGCCTGAATGACGCTGTTTTTGGAACATAGTGAAGCTGCCGACCTGCTCGCAGCTTACGTGGCAGGTACGCTTACCGAGGCCGAGCGCAAGGTAGTGGCCGCGCACATCGGCGTCTGCCCTAGCTGTGAACAGAGCGTTGCGCAATGGGCGGCGGTACGAGATGCAGTACGGGTCGCCGCCCCAACTTCAGCCCCTCACCCGCAGGTTCTGGAGCGCATCCATAAACTGATTGCTCCCGCCTCTGCCAGCCTCCAGCTCGGCTTTGTCTGGCAGTTGCTGCTGGCGCAACTGCCACTGGTGCGGCGGCAGATTTGGGCCGCTTCCGCGCTGGTGATGGGTCTGGGCGTGGCGGTAGCGCTCACTTTCGAGCGCGGCTCAGGCACGGTGCTGGCTTTGCTTGCGCCTATTGTTGCCGCCGCTGGCATTGGCTTCATCTACGGCCCTGATAACGACCCTCCGCTGGAACTGGTGCTGGCAACCCCGACCTCGCCCCGCCTTGTGCTGCTCACCCGTCTCAGCCTCGTGTTCGGCTACAATCTGCTCCTTGCCTTGCTGCTATCTGCACTGGTCACCGTTCTGGGTCAGGCACCCGCCGGGTTGCTGCAACTGGTCTGGCGCTGGCTCGGCCCGATGCTGCTGCTCTCCGCCATCAGCCTGGCGCTGTCGCTGCGCTTCGGTTCTGCCCCAGGCGTGGCGGCAGCCCTCAGCCTATGGGCGGTGAGTGTGGGGCTGTTGAATCAAATTGATCAGCCGAACGTCCCCGCTGCCCAGGCGCTCACCTTGCTCGGTTCGACTAACCTTCTCACCCTGCTGCTGGCGATGGTTATCGGCACGGCGGTGGTCATCTGGTTGCCGCACCAGGAGTGCCTGGCATGAACCACGAACTGTGGCGCTATGAACTGCGGCGCATTGGCTGGCTGGCGCTGGTCGGCCCGCCGCTGGCGCTAATGGGGATTGGCCTGCTCGCCCTCGTCGCTAACCAACTCGGTCATGCCGACCAAGTGGCCCGCATTCTCACCACCAGCCTCGATGTGCTGCCGTTGGTCGGTGGGGTGGCCGCAGCCACGGCGGTGAGTGCTGATGAGGCGCTCGAGTTGCAATTGAGCCTGCCGACCACCTTTCGCACCACGATCATACGCAGGCTGGCTCTGAGCCTGGGTTGGACAGGCCTGCTTGCGTTCGCTTCCACTCTGGCCTTGAGCGTGAACGGCAGCCTACGAGGGGCGAACTCGCTGCTTGGCGACCAGTTGACCTGGCTTGCCCCGCTGCTGTGGCTGGTGGGAGTAGCTACCGCTCTCAGCCTCGGCTTGCGGGCGGCAGTAGTCGGCAGCGGCCTGATTGCGGTGCTGTGGGTAGTCGAGCAGGTGCTGAAGGATTTGTTCGCCGCCATCCCTTGGCTCGAACCGCTCTGGCTGTTCGAGCGCTGGCAGCCGCAGCAAGCGATGCAGTGGGGCTTCAACCGCTTCGTGCTGCTTGCTTCGGCTGCTGCGCTGCTGGGGCTGGCCTATTGGTTGCTTGGTCGTCCTGAGCGGCTACTCAAAGGAGATAATTGATGACCTCCACTCTAAACTGCTTCGCGGGCGCGTTGCGCTACGAGTTTCGTATGCAACTACGCCGCCCCGCCGTCTGGACCCTGATCCTGGTGGTGGGCGTGCTGCTGGGTATCCTCTACTTGCTCCCTGACCCGACCGACCCGGCCTATGTCACGGTGGCGGAGCGAACCCAACTTTTCAACGGCTTCCTGCCGATTGCTTACGGCATCTTGCTGGCTGACCGGCTAGCGCGCGAGCGCCGCTTGCACACCGATGAGCTACTCGCCAGCCTGCCAGCGAGCGTTGACTCACGGCTGTGGGGCAAGTATCTGGGCGCAGTTGCCGCTACAGCTATCCCTGCCGCGCTTGTCTACCTGATGGAGATTTCCTTCATCGCCATTACGCGCCTCGACGCCTCGCTGCTACCGCTGGAAGTTCCTGCCTTCGCGGCGATCGTCTTGCCCACCTTGCTCTTCGTCGGCGCCTTCTCAATCGTCTGCACCGCGGTCCTCCCACCGCCCTTGTACTCGATTCTGTTCATCGGCTACTGGTTCTGGGGCAACGAGGTCACCCCTCAGCAGATACCCACCCTCAACTGCTCACTGCTCACCCCCAACGGCCTCTACGCCAGGGTTGGCATCCTGGGTGGCGACATGACCCCCACCTGCCGCAACAGCATTGCCCATATTAGCGTGGCCCAGGCATGGGCGAGCATTGGCTTGCTGCTCGGCCTAGCAACGCTGGCAATGGCCATCGGCCAGTTTTACCTGAACTGGCGGGCCGCCCGCCGCTGATCGGCGATAAGGAGATCGAGATGAACATCGAAATACGCAACCTGACCAAGACCTTCGACGCAGGGGTGCTTGCGCTCAAAGGTGTCAATCTTACTATCCCCACCGGGATGTACGGGCTACTCGGCCCCAATGGGGCGGGCAAGACCACCCTGATGCGTATCCTGGTGGGCATCATGCGACCAAGCAGCGGGCAGTTGCGGGTTGGCCCCTACGACCTCGCCACCAGCGCGGGGCGGCTGGCGGTCAAGCGTATCCTCGGCTATCTGCCCCAGGAACTGGGTCTCTATCCCGACCTCAGCGCCGCCGAGTTTCTCGATTATGTGGGTATCCTCAAAGGCCTGGATGATCGCCAGAAGCGGCGAATGCGGGTCAGCGAACTGCTAACCACCGTCGGCCTCGCTGATGTCGCTGGCCGCAAGCTGAAAGGCTTCTCCGGCGGGATGCAACGGCGGGTTGGTATCGCCCAGGCCCTGCTCAACGACCCGCAGTTGCTCATCGTAGACGAGCCGACCGCTGGCCTGGATCCCGAGGAGCGGATTCGCTTCCGCAATCTGCTGGTCAGTCTGGCGGGCGACCGCAGCGTGCTGCTCTCCACCCATATCGTCGAGGATGTCGCCCAGACCTCGTTGCGTCTGGCGGTGCTAGCCGCAGGCGAGGTGGTCTTCGAGGGCGAAACCGCGCAGTTGCTCACCGCTGCTCGCGGGCAGGTCTGGACCATGGACACTACCGGGCCAGTGCCAACTGGTGACCTGACAGTGGTCTCCGCGTTCAATACCGGCGCAGGGATGCACTATCGGATCGTCTCCAGTGTACGGCCCGGCGCTGATGCTGAACCCACCGAACCCAGTTTGGAGGATGGCTACGTGGCGCTGATGCGCGCGCGCACAGTGTCGTTGCTCACTGCTGCCTGACCTTTGATTGGGAACTGGCTGGATGATACTGGCGAAAACCCACCTTACTTGCTCTCCTCTAATGGTTAGAACTTGGTTAGATACATCTTCAGAAAGTGGCGTAATGCCAACCATTGTTGGTACAATGCAGTATATACACTAAAGGAGCAAACATATTAACGCTAACCCTAATGGCAACAGCCAACTTAACGGCCACCTTGACGGCATAAGCGCGCCCGCTGATAACCTGCTTATGCGCGAGATGTCGCCCTACCCCACCAGAAATCCCCGCGAGAAGGGGCTACTGGTCGGCGTCGAACATGGCGGCAAGCAGTTGTGGGATATTAGCGACTCGCTTGACGAACT
>QHBQ01000273.1 GCA_003243865.1 Candidatus Chloroheliales bacterium
TCGAACAGCCCACTGATGGCAACCGGGTCGCCATCGGTGGCGCCGACGCCGCCGGAAGAAAGCATCCCGCCCAGCCAGGGGCCATCGGCCAGCAGCGCGGTGTGCGCCCCCTGCCGCGCCGCCGCAATTGCCGCGCCCACCCCCGCCGCGCTGCCGCCTACCACCACGACATCGTAGTTATAGCTGGTGCCGGGTGTAGTGGTTGTACTGGCGCTTGCCGCTGTTGGCGCGGCCAATGCCGCTTGCGCCAGCAGCATGAAGACGGCTAGCAATGCTGCCACTCTGATTATCATGGTGCTTCGGGTCAAAGTTTGCTCCTTGCCTTATTTCTATCTGATAGATGATACCACATCTGTGTGGCAGGCGCAAATGTCTGTTGGACTTGAACAGACGCTGCAGCACGGTTTACTTCTATTACCAGCCATTTCCGTTCATGGCTGATACTCGCGCCAGACCCCATCCTTGTAGTGCAGGATAACTCCAACGTTGTAGGGGTAGTCGCCGTCACCGACTGCCCAGCCTTCATCCTTCGACACCATGTAGATGCTGGTCAGCGGCTTGGCGGTCTGGATAGCAACCACCTGCCACTCGCCGTTATGGTAATGTACCAGCTCGCCCCTGCTATAGCTTGTCCCCCAACCTTCGTCGGCGGATACCATGTACAGATTGTGAAGCTTGATTGCGTTCACTATGTCTGCTGTCGCGAAGGAGGATACTTTCTGCCAGTCCCCATTGCGATAACGCAAGAGGGCGCCATAACTAACCATCCAGCCATCGTCAGGGGGAAGCATCTGGATGCTGTCTACTCCGTGGATGTTGGGATTGTTGTAGTTCTGCCATCTGCCGCCACTGTAGTGCAGGATAATGCCATTGCCGACCGCCCAGCCATCATCCTTTGACATCATCGAAACGCTGCTCAGAGTCCCATCCGACACGTTTGGCACCTCCTGCCACTTGCCGTTCTGGTAATGCACCATTGTACCCTTTTCCCCTTCGCCACGATAGCCGCCGACCGCCCAGCCCTCGTCCGCCGAGACCATGTAGACGCTGTTGAGACCATCAACGGTGGGAAAGTCGGCCCGCGCCCACTTACCATTATGATAGTGCATGATGCTGCCGCCGCCACCAACCGCCCAACCCTCACCTTTCGACACCATGTAGATACTGGCAAGTGATACCGAGGCGTCTGGCCCCTGCCACTTGGTCCAGCGACCTACTGCGTAGTGCATGATGGAGCCATTGTAGCATACTCCCCAGCCTTCATCGGCAGAGAGCATATAGATAGCGTGCATTGCCTGCGAAGGGTCGGGGCCGGAGACTTTCACCCAATTGCCCGCGTGGTAGTGCAAGATGGTGCGGGCATCGCCAACTGCCCAACCCTCGTTGGCAGAGAGCATTGTCAGGCTGAACAGTTGCTGGTCGGTGGGGCTGGCAACCAGCGCCCACTTACCATCCTTATAATGCACAATTGCCCCACCCGCACCGACCGCCCAGCCCTCGTGGGCAGAGACCATCCGCACGCCGTTCAAGCTGGGAAAGTCAGCGTGTCCTAGTGGAGTGTTAATCGTCCTGGCTACTGCTACCCAACGCCCGCCAGTATAGTGAAGAATGTCGCTGTCGCCCACCGCCCAGCCTTCGGTATTGGAGAGCATAGTGATGCCGTGTAGAGAGGTAGCGGAAGGGATGTCCGTTGCCCCCCATTTATTGTTACTGTAGTGATAAATGATGCCTATTGATGATATGCCATAGATAGCGCCGACCGCCCAGCCATCGTTAGGCGAAAGCATCTGCACGCTGTTTAGGTTCTGCACGTAGCGACTATCGCCAGTATTGGACATATCCTGCCACCGACCATCCTTGTAGTGTAGCAGCACACCCTCCTGCCCGACAATCCAGCCCTCGCTGGCGGAAGTCATTGAGATGGCGGACAGCGAACCCTTGCCCTGCCGCTCCTCTTTAGTCCACTGGCCGTTGTGGTAGTGCAGGATGACGTTGTTGAACGCAGTGTTGTATGTTCCGCCGATTGCCCAGCCTTCATTGGGGGAGAGCATCACCAACTGTTGCAGAGGCTTGTCGGTGGGACTATCCATCTCTTTCCAGCTTCCGTTCTGGTAGTGCATCAGCAGCGGCCTATTGTTGCTGTCGCTCCGCCGCACCTCGCCTACCGTCCAGCCCTCGTCTGGCGAGATCATCGCTATGCTATTCAGCACCTCACCAGTGGTGTATACCGGCGCGGGCGTAACCGTTACTGTAATTGGCGTGAGGTACATATTCATGTCCACCGTTTCCTTCGGCGTCGGAATGCGCGGGTCCCAGGTTGGGGTGGTCGGCTCATAGGGTGATCCATTGGGTAGCGGCAGGGTAGGCATCTGGGTGGGCGTAGCCATCGCCGTGCTAGTTGCTGGCACGCTGGTCGGTACAACCTGCGACGAGTTCCGCGGCGAGTTGCCTCCGCCTGATGAACCATCATCGCAGCCGAGCAGCACCACCATCACTATGAGCAGCTTACCAACTTGCTTCATTACCGTC
>QHBQ01000471.1 GCA_003243865.1 Candidatus Chloroheliales bacterium
GATTTCGAGCAGGGCGAAGTCGAGACGTTGCTCGCCAGGCTGGGCGAACGCCAGGGCTTCAAGGTCGAGGGCCACCACCTGGAAGTCTATGGTCGCTGCCAGAGCTGCCAATTACCCTTGTCAACTTGCAACTCATCGGGTATAATACCAAACGCTATGGCTAGCTATTTTATTTGGACGGTCGGCTGTCAGATGAACGTTGCCGACAGCAACTATGTGGCCCGCGCCCTCGAGGGGTTGGGCCATCAGCCTGCTGCAACCATCGAGCAGGCCGACATCATCGTGCTTAACTCTTGCAGCGTGCGCCTCAGCGCCGAGGAGCGCATTACCGGCAAGTTGGGCGAACTGGTGCGCCTCAAACGCCAGCGCCCCGACGTGATCGTCGCGCTTACCGGCTGCATGGTGACAGGTCAGGAGGAGGCGCTGCACAAACGCTTCCCCATCATTGATCATTTCTTCCGCCCTTCTGCCTGGGAAGATTTCATCGGCCAGTTGTCGGAAAAGTACAAGACCCAGACTGGCGCTGCCCCCCGCCGCTTCAGCAATATGATCAGCCTGACCCCGATTGCCGCGCCGCGTGAAGATGAGTACACGATGGACATCTCCGGTGCTGGCTGTGCCACGATCGGCGACAACGACCTGACCGACGAAGCGGTGCTGCTCACCGACCCGCGCCGCAGTGCAGCGGCAATCAGCCACAGCGGGCAGAGCATCAGCATCGCCACCAGCGGCGCGGACGGCTCGCCCTTCCCCCGCCCGCTCACTGGCGTGGCTGCCAGCGAGAATCAGCCGATTACCGCCTACGTGCCGGTCATCTACGGCTGCAACAAGCAGTGCAGTTACTGCATCATCCCCTTCCGGCGCGGGCGCGAACGCAGCCGCACCGTGGCCGACATCGTTGCTGAAGTGCGCGACCTGACCGCCTACGGCATTCGCGAGGTGACCCTACTAGGCCAGAACGTGGATACCTACGGCCACGACCTGGCACCGAAGAACGACCTGGCCGAGCTACTCACTGCCCTCAACGGCATCGAGAGCCTCTGGCGCATCCGCTTCCTTACCTCGCACCCCAAGGATATGAGCCAGAAGTTGATTGACACCGTGGCCGCGCTGCCCAAAGCCTGCGAACACATCAACCTGCCGGTGCAGGCGGGCGACGACGGCGTGCTGCGAGCGATGCGCCGCAGCTACCGCACCGACTACTACAAGGACCTGATTGGCCGCATCCGCGCCGCCATCCCCGGCGTATCGCTGGCAACCGATATTATCGTCGGCTTCCCCGGCGAAACCGAGGAGCAGTTCTGGAACACCTACCGGATGCTTGAGGAGATCCAGTTCGATGCGGTTCACGTCGCCGCCTACTCGCCCCGCCCCGGCACCTACGCCTACACCCTGCCCGACGATGTAAGCAAGGCGGAGAAACGCGCCCGCCTGCAACACATCGAGAAGCTGCAGGAGCGGGTGCTAACCGAACTCAACAGCCAGATATTGAACCAAACCGTCGAACTTTTCGTAGAGAATCATGAGAAGGGTCGCTGGAGCGGTCGCACCCGCACCAACAAGATCGTCTTCTTCGACAGTGAGCGGGAGATGCGCGGCCAGCTTGTCAACGTCAGGGTAAGCAAGGCTAGCCCTTGGTCACTGCAAGGCGAACTGGTGAATTAACCAGAGGCGGCACGCCGCTTGCTTAATACGCCCGATCGCCCCGTCACTGCTGGCGGGGCGATACTATCCCATCCTAACGCACTTTTAATCCGGGTCATCTCACCCGGAGGAAACCGAGGTCAATTCAGGTGAACGACTACTCCATTGAAGAAAAAACGCGCAT
This sequence comes from Candidatus Chloroheliales bacterium, assembly GCA_003243865.1. The sequence goes on from QHBQ01000471.1 coordinate 1,829, forward strand.
CCGCAAACAGGGCAGCGAACAGGCAATAACCCTGGCAATGCAGGGCAAGTGGCAGGAGGCTATCGAGGTCAACCGCCTGCTGGTCTCGCTCTTCCCCGACGACGATGAGGCGTACAACCGGCTGGGCAAGGCGCTGGTCGAGCTTGAGCAGTACCGCGATGGCTACGAAGCCTACCTCAAGGCCAGCCAACTGAACCCCACCAACGCCATCGCCCAGAAGAACGTCAAGCGGCTTGCTCACCTCGCCGAGCAGCAACCCAACCATCCGAGCAATGGTAACCAACCTCCGCCCGCCAACCCGCCCGCCCGCACCACGCCGACCACCTTCATCGAGGAGACCGGCAAGAGTGGCACCGCCAGCCTCACCCGCCTTGCTCCCGCCGACGTGCTTGACCGCATCATCCCTGGCGACCCCATTATACTTAGGCCGGAGGGCGGCACCCTAAAGGCGGAAACCCGCACCAGCGAGTATATCGGCGCGGTCGAGCCGAAGATGGCCGCCCACCTGCTGCGCTTCATGCAGGCGGGCAACCGCTACAGCGCGGCGATTACCAGCGTCGGCGAGAAGGGAATCAAGATCATCATCCATGAGACCTACCAGGACCCCAGTATGTTCGGCCATCCCAGCTTCACTGCCCAGGGCTTGCCCGCTGCCACCCGTCCCTACGTGCGCAACAGCCCTCTGCTCAACGTTGAGGAGGACGAAGAGTTTGCCTACGAGCCAGAGTATGGCGAGGAGGAGAGCGAAACTGAGGAGGAGCCGGATGAGGTTCCCTTCGAGGAAGAGGACGATGACGACATCGAGGATAACGAATAG
>QHBQ01000301.1 GCA_003243865.1 Candidatus Chloroheliales bacterium
GCCTTGCCCGCCATTTCCGCCCCCTTACTGAGGCTGCCGCTGCTGTCCTTGCTGAAGCTGGCGCTGGCGGTCTGCTGATTGCTGCTTCCGCGCTTGCCCAGCACATCTATAATCGTCTTCATCTCGCTGTCGCTAAGGCGCTTGCTACTGGCGCTAGTCGAGCTACCCGCGCCAGTTAGAGCATTACCCTTTACCCCAGCAAGGATTGCACTCCAATCCTTGCTACCAGTTTGGGCTGCACTAGCAGACTGCGCTGAGCCGAGCGCGGCCTTCAGCGCATCGCCCGACAGCACCGCAGGATTGCTCTTGTTGGTCAGCGCCAGCGCGCCGCCGACCAGCAGCAAGGCCGCTACCATCAGCCCGATAATCTTCAACAAGCCAGTATTATTCATCACAGATAACCTCCTTTTCTCATGAAAGAGCCTCGATTCGAATTATACATACGCAGGCGGTTGGCTGCAAGTTTCAACCTTTCCGCATTTGCTACCATTAGGCTACCTGCCTCAAGTACCATTATCCAGCCCACTGAGGTTGTTTGATAGCAACCTGATAGCTTTTGATAGCTGGCATTTAGTATAATTCCAATCAGATTGGTTGTTATATTCGTAACAACTAAGCAAGCTGCTGCGAGATGAACGCCACAGCAAGAATGGAGCTACCAATTATGGATAGCGAAGAGTTTACCTCGCGTATCCCTGGCTTCTACAATCTAAGCATCGAAGAGCGCCAGGCACATCTGGCCCGCACCCTGGGCCAGACTGGGGTAGCGAACACTTTCGATACTGGCGGCCTCGACCCTGACCGCGCCGATAAAATGATTGAGAACGTGGTTGGCATCTTCGCGCTCCCGCTTGGCATTGCGCTCAACTTTCAAATCAATGGCCGCGATTACCTCATACCAATGGCGATCGAAGAGCCATCAGTGGTGGCGGGCGCATCCTACGCCGCAAAGCTGGTGCGCGACGGCGGCGGCTTCCACGCCGAGACCGACCCGCCGCTGATGATCGCCCAGGTGCAGGTGGTAGATGTGCCAGACATGGACGCCGCTGTGAACCGCCTGAACGAGCGCAAGGCCGACCTGCTTGCGCTTGCCAACCAGCAGGATGCCCTCCTGATCAAGCTGGGCGGCGGGGCGCGCGACCTAGAGGTGCGCCGCCTTGATACCCGCCTCGGCGCGATGCTGATCGTCCATTACCTGGTGGATGTGCGCGACGCGATGGGCGCGAACGCGGTCAACACCATGGCCGAGCAAACTGCGCCCCTGATTGAGGAACTGACCAGTGGACATGTCTACCTGCGCATCCTCAGCAATCTCGCCGACCATCGCCTGGCCCGCGCCCATGCCCGCGTGCCGAAGGAGTCGCTGGCAATGGAAGGCTACTCCGGCGAAGCAGTGGTGCGCGGCATCGCCCTTGCTTCTGCCTTTGCCGAAGCCGATCCATATCGCGCTGCTACCCACAACAAAGGGGTGATGAACGGCATTGATGCAGTCGTCATCGCCACCGGCAACGACTGGCGGGCAGTTGAGGCGGGCGCGCACAGCTACGCTGCACACAAGACTGGTAACTACACCGCGCTTACCCGCTGGGATGCCGACGCGAACGGCGATCTAGTGGGAAGCATTGAACTGCCGCTGGCGGTCGGGCTGGTGGGCGGCGCAACCAAGGTGCATCCCGCCGCCCAGGCGGCGATCAAGCTGTTGGGGGTGCAGACCGCCCGCGAACTCGCCGAGGTCCTCGCCGCGGTCGGCCTGGCCCAGAACCTGGCGGCCATTCGTGCGCTCGCCACTGAGGGCATCCAGAAGGGGCATATGGCCCTGCACGCCCGCCAGGTGGCCGCCGCAGCGGGCGCAAGCGGCGATGAGATTGACAGGCTGGCAGCGCGGCTGGTAGACGAGCGCAACATCAAGATTGACCGCGCTGAGGAGCTACTCAAGGAGAGCGAGAATGGATAATATTGGCATCACTGGCTACGGCGCGTACGTGCCGCGTTTCCGCATCAAGACCGAAGACATCGCCGAGGTGTGGGGCGCCGAGCCGAGCAGCGTGCAGAACAGTTTGCTGCTGATCGAGAAGAGCGTCCCCGACGTGGATGAAGATACCATCACCCTCAGCGTCGAAGCGGCTAGCTACGCGCTGCGGCGGGCAGGCATCAGCCGCAAGGACGTCGGCGCGCTATACATCGGCAGCGAGAGCCACCCCTATGCGGTGAAGCCGAGCGGCACGGTGGTCGCCGAGGCGCTGGGCCTGCCGCGCACTATCCACGTTGCCGATTATGAGTTCGCCTGCAATGCGGGCGCGCAGGCAATGTTCGTCGCCAGTTCGCTGGTCAAGGCCGGGGTGATCAAGCATGGCCTGGCGATTGGCGCAGACACCTCGCAGGGCGCACCGGGCGATGCGCTGGAGTATTCGGCCAGCGCGGGCGCCGCCGCCTACCTGTTCGGCAGCGCAGGCATCATTGCCAGCCTCGATGCGGTCTATTCCTACACCAGCGATACGCCCGACTTCTGGCGGCGCGAGGGGATGATGTACCCGCGCCACGCCGGTCGCTTCACCGGCGAACCGGCCTACTTCACCCACGTAAGCAATGCGGCAAAGGGCGTTATGGAGGAGAGCGGCACGCGCCCTGCCGATTTCAAGTACGTAATCTTCCATCAGCCCAATGGCAAGTTCCCGCTGAATGTGGGCAAGGCGCTCGGCTTCACTGAAGAGCAGCAGCGCCCCGGGCGGCTTGCCCCTTGCCTCGGCAACACCTACTCAGCCAGTTCGCCCATCGGCCT
>QHBQ01000066.1 GCA_003243865.1 Candidatus Chloroheliales bacterium
TGGCTCATGTCGTAGCGCCAGGTGCTGCGCCCCTGGGCAGCGGGGTCGCTGGCGTACAGCATCCCATTACCGTCTTGCAGATACAGAAAGGTGGCGTTACCCGCTCTGGCGTAGGCAAGGCGGGTAGGCGCTTGCGGCGCGGTAGTGGGCAAATCGAATGACCAGCCCGGCTGGCCGCTGCTATCGAGGTAGAGGGCAACGCTGTTGGGGCTGGTTGCGCTCTGGCCGGGGGCAACCAGGTAGTAGCCCTCGTTGGCGACAATCAGGTTGCTGGGTGCGTAGCCGGGCGTTCCAATCCCATAGCTCCACAGCAGGTTGCCCTTGAGCGGCGGGTCGTTGTCGTGGCTGAAATTAGTGCCACCCCAATCGTAGCCACTCATCCACCACTGCCCGCGCGGGCTGCGCGAGTTCAGTGCTGGACTAGTCATCCCCGGTGGGGCGGCGACGGTGGCGGGGTAGAGCGTATCCGGCGCGGGCGCATGGCTGGCAGTGCCGATGAACGGCAGGCTGAAGGGCAGCAGCCCGAAGTAAGAGCCACCCACAATGGCTCCTACCAGCAGCAGGGCGAGGAGAATAGTTATAAGTTTTGAGTTTTTGTAGGGGCGGATTGCGTCCGCCCTGAGTTTTGAGTTATTGGCTTGCAGCGTGGTGGGAGGGGGCAGTGAACTCGCTGGCATTGGCCGGGCAGGTTGAGGAGGTTGAACTGTCACCTTGCGCTCAGTGGGCAGCGGTGGCGGGGTGGCAAGGTAGCGCTCATCCAGGCCGGGGATAGCGCGAGTCGGCTGCGGGGCGGGTTGCTCTTGTGCCTTCCCCCACCCTGCCTCCCCCTTTGGGGGAGGGGTTGACGATGCCCCCTTTGGGGGAGGAGTTTGAGGGTTGGCATTGCGCCGCACACCCACCCCCAGCCCTTCCCGGGGGGAGGGGAGTGACCCTTGTAGCACGCGCAAGGTCTGCGGCGGGGTGGGGTGGGCGGGCTTGGGGTAGAGCTTTGCCAGGTCGCCGCGCAGTGCAACCATCGTCTGGTAGCGGGCCTCCGGCTCAAGCTGAGTCATTTTCGCCAGCATCGCCCCAAGCGCGGGCGGGATAGCCGGGTTCAGGGTCATTGCGGGCGGCAGGTTGAAGATATGCTCGTCGGGATTGATGTTGGTGAGCAATTCGTAGATGGTCACGCCCAGGCTGTAGATGTCACTGCGCTCATCGGTCTGGCTGCGACCATACTGCTCCGGCGGGGCATAGCCGGGGGTACCGAGCGCGCGGGTGTCAGTGGCGCTATCCTTCTTGAAGAAGCGGGCAATGCCGAAGTCAATCAGCTTGACTACGCCCTGCTCCCGTGTAACCATGATGTTGCCCGGCTTGAGGTCGCGGAAGATGATTGGCGGGTCGAGGCCATGCAGGTAGACCAGCACATCACATAGCTGCCAGAACCAGTCCAGCACGCTGCTGACTGGCAGTGGCCCGTTCGCATCCTCCAGTGCCTTAAGCAGCGTCTTGCCGTCCACGAAGTCCATCACTAGATAGTAGTTGTCGCCCTCGGCGAAGAAGTTGACCACCTGGGTGAGATAAGGGTGATTGAGCGACATCAGCAGCCGCACCTCGCTGCGGAAAGCGGCGGCGTTCTCCTCGCGCTCCAGCGGGTCGAGGACGTCGGAGACACTGATCTCCTTCAGTGCCAGGGTGACCGGCATACCCGGCACCGCGCGGTTGTCCTGCACCTTATAGACGCTGCCTGCCCCACCCTGCCCCAGCTTGCCAAGCACAGTGTAGCGGTTGCCATCAAGTTGTTGTCCGATAATTAGCGGCATATCATTCTCGTGTAGGGGCGTGTGGCGCACGCCCTGGCTCATGTAGGGGCGTGTGGCGCACGCCCTGGCACTCGCCCTCAGCGCACCAGTTGATAAAGATAAACATTGTCGGAGACGGCGTGCCAGGTGATGTCGGGGCGCACATCGAACAGGCCCACATCGCCATCCCAGATGGCGTGTTGGCGGAAGGTTTGGACAAACTTGAGGCGCGGGTTGGCGGCGAGGCTGTCGCGCACCTCCGGCCAGTTGCGCCCATAGAAGTACGAGCTAACCGCCACGTATTGTACCTGCCAGCCCTTCAGCACATCCAGCGCGGCAGATTTGGGGAAGGCAAGTAGCGCATCCTCGTTGCGCTGGTATTCGTTGGGCATAAATGTCTCGTAGCCATAGGCGATCGGCTTGCCGTGATAGACGCTGGCCCACATTGCGGGGCCATCGCGGGTGGAGCGGTCAATCGGCATCATCGCCACCACCGGCTGGCCGGGCAGTGTGGCGAGATAAGCATCGAGCGGCTGCTCCTCTACCCGACTGAACCCCCAGGTATAAGGTGTGGCCCAGAAGTCGGCGATGATGAGGACGGCCAGCGCGGTGATGATAGTGTAGCGATACGCCGACAGACGCGGGCGGGTCAGCATCCAGGCAAGGCCGAGCGCNGCGATCACGTAGAANGCGAAGATNACGATGATGCCNAACCGCGCCCAGGCNCGNATCGAACTGAACAGCGGNANGTACTTGTAGAGCAGCAGGCCGGGCAGCGGGATGCGCCAGCTTTCGTTACGCAGCNCCGGATCGAAGCGGGCCAGCTCGCCCGCCAGGTCGTACTCCAGCCCGAACGACAGCACCACCGCCAGCAACCCCATGTCGAGATAGAGACTGAAGGGGAAGCCAGCCAGCCTGCCGCGCCACTTCCAGCCCGCCCAGAGGCCCAGCGCAATCAACAGGTACATCGCCGCGCCCGGCCACAGGTTGTACTCGGTCAGGTTCAGGTTGGCGATATGCGCAGTCTTGAAGGTGTCGCCCCAGATGGGGTGCAACTGGCTGGGGATGAAGTAGTCGCTCAGTAGAGCGCTGCTGCCGTTCGCCGCCTTGACAGTATACGCCAGGCTGTTGCCGCCACGCAACGCCAGGTAGGAGATAGCGAACGGG
>QHBQ01000370.1 GCA_003243865.1 Candidatus Chloroheliales bacterium
ACTGCTGCTCCCACAATCTGCACAAGTTGCTCAGTAGACCAGGCCACTGAATTGGCGGCCAGCAACTCATCCTCGTCCAGCAAGCTAGGGATAATAGCCTGTAGCGCCGGGCGAAAGAAGCTGCCAACTGCTGCCAGCAAGGTGGCTGCGACATAAACCAGCACCACCTGGTTAGTCTGGTCGGCCACGATCAGCAGCAGCACCAACAGCCCCCTCACCACATCCGCCCCTACCATGATAACCTTGCGGCTGACGCGGTCAATCACTACCCCGGCCACCAGTGAGACGGTAATCACCGGCACAATCTGAAAGATGCTGACCAGCGCCAGCGCTGTGCCAGAGCCGGTGATGCGAAAGACAATAATCACCAGCGCAATATAGTTGAGCGTATCGCCCAGGTTGGATACCAGTTGCCCTAGCCATAGCGGAAAGAAGCGGGGATTTCGTACCACGTTGGCATAGGCAGCCCAGGCTCGCGCCGTATTGCTCAACACTATCATAGCTCCTTCACTTGACGTGGCAAAAACAAAGTGGGATAATACCCCTACCCCCTGGGGGTATATGTTATTATAGGCATCCTCGTATCTAAGCGTCAAGGAGGCAATACTGTGGATGAGCTAACCCTGGCTAAACAGCGATTCGCGGTGGCGCGAGCAGAACAAATCCGGCGGCGGCTTAGAACAATTGAGGGACAAGTACGGGGTCTAACGCGAATGATTGATGAGGATCGACCTTGCCTGGACATCTTGATGCAGTTGTCCGCAACGCAGGAAGCGCTCTCACAGGTAGGTAAGCTGGTGACGCGCAACTATTTGGAGAACTGTCTCACTGATACACTACAGTCAGGTAAAGCTGAGGAGCAGGCCAAAGCATATGACAGCCTCATGGATGTGATTTACAAGTACCGGGTATAGAGCGAAAGTGGTGGGCAATGCGAGACAAACAAACGGGCCGCAATTGGTCGCTCGGCGCAATCCTTGGCGCTGCCACCTCCGTAGTGTGCATGGGCAGCATGGGGGCAATGGGTGTTGTCGCTGGTGCTAGCGCTGCTGCAACTGCTGCAACCGGAGTGGCCGGTATGGGCGCGATGGCCGCTGGCGCACCAGGCCAGCCCTCATTCACCAAGCAACTTCTCCAAGCGGTAGGGCTAGGGGTACTTACCCAAATCCCTGATGCAGTGCTGCGTCCCCTCCTGTTTGTACTGCTCTTGGCGGGGATTGGTGGAGCCTATCTAGCCTACCGCTTCCACCATCACCTTGCACCGCTACTGCTTACGATCGTAGCCTCTGTCTTGCTCTACGTAGGCATCTATGTAATCTCCTCCGACCAGTTGTACTACGTAGGGCTGTCTTTGCTGCTGGCGGGTGGGATTTGGGGTGTACTTGCCCGGCCAGTTCGCCATCATGAGCAAGCAGCAAACTCCTAGATTCTCGGTTTGTCCAAATGATGGGCTATAATGCTGATTGATGGCTCGCCCCCGCCGCAATATCATACCCCTCCGCCAGTTGAGCATTGAGTTCGGCTATTGCTGCCTGGTACGCATCCTTGAACTCTGGCAGCCAGCGTACTCCCCCGCTGCTACGAACCAACTTTGCAACCTTCGTCTGCGATGGGTACAAGCCTTGTTGGTGCATGGTGAATACTGCTTCACGCACGCAGGCGCGAAGTTCAACTAGCCTACGGCTTATCGGCGCGGCGACGAACTCCGTATGTCTGCTGGGTCAAGGCACGGCACAGATCAGGCAGGTGCTTGTAAAGGGTTGGCACGTTGTAGCCGTACTTCCTGGCGATGGCTTTAATCCCCGCTGGTTCGCTTGCGTTTGCCAGTTCCGCTTGTAATATCCTGCTTGCAGTCTGAACATCGAACCGCTTCCTGCGGTTCGGTATGCCCTTACTGCCAGATTATGGGTCAAGTAACGAGCTCAACCACAACTTGGCAACCTCACTCTTGACAAGCAGGGGGAACTTGCGTATAATATCATCATATCTGGATATTCGGATATGATGATATTATGATGCTCCAAGGAGGCAACTATGATTGTGCTGGCTGATGTACTAACGGGAAGTACGGCAAACCCGCTGTCCGCTATTGATGTTAGCTCGGCAGAACTAATGAGCAAGTTCTTTCGCGGCCTGGGCGACCCTGGTCGAGTGCGTATCTTGCAACTGCTACTTGGCGGTGATAAGAACGTCGGCGAACTGGCCCTGGCGCTGGGGTTGGCACAGGGACGGATCTCCACTCACCTGAGCTGCCTGCGCTGGTGCGGTTTCGTCACTTCCTACCGCCAAGGCAAGTTCGTCTACTACTGTATCACCGACCCCAGCGTGCGCCAGCTAATCGAACTGGCACAGGTACTGATCAACCGCAACGGGATGCAGCTAGCCAGCTGCAACATTATCGGCGAGTTAGAGAGACACCCTATGGTCAAACGCTCCTGGCCCGGCCTGGCCGTAGTTACGCTGGCGATCCTCTGCTGTACTGGTCTCCTGCCATTGCTGGCTGCCTCGCTCGTTGTGTTGGCGGTTAGTGCCGTTGGCAGCTATCCCTTGCTGTCCGGGCTGGCTTTGGTGCTGGTGACCCTCACCGGCTGGTGGGTGTACCAGCGAACTCGTCTGCGCCACGTTAAGCTGCCTCAAGCTGGCAACCAGTCGTCTGCCCATTGTTGTACCACAATGCCCCAGCCCAGAGGTCTTTCCACCCCCAACCTGGAGGATACCCACCATGTCTGATTCTGTACAAGGGGTTGATTTCTTCATCCTCGGCAGCGGCTCGACTGCTTTCGCCGCTGCCCTTCGCGCCCAGGAACTGGGGGCAACCCGCATCATGATGGCCGAGGAGCGCACCGTCGGTGGCACCTGTGTGGGTCGCGGCTGCATCCCCTCCAAGAACCTCATCGCCGCAGCGGAGGCTTACTATGCTGCCCAGCATCCTCGCTTTGCCGGGCTGGGGGCGGCCCGCCCGACATTCGACTTCCCCGCCCTCATCGCGCAGAAAGACGAGGTAATCCATACTCTACGCGAGAAGAAGTATATGAGCATCGCGGAGGGTTCAGCCAGCATCGCAGTGGTGCGGGGACACGCCAGCTTCGTTGATGCACATACCATCGCGGTGTCCGGCAAAGGTGGGGAGCAACGCTACTATGCGGAGAACATCCTGATTGCCACCGGCTCACGCCCGCACATCCCTGATCTGCCGGGCCTGGGTGATGTGCCATACCTCACCAGCGATCTACTCACCAGCGGGGAAGATCTCGAGCTTAAGTCACTGCCTGAGTCGCTGATCATCCTCGGTAGCGGCTACGTCGCGCTGGAGCTAGGGCAGATGTTCGCTCGCTTCGGCAGCGAAGTTACGATCCTGGAGCGTAGCCCCCGCGTGCTGCACGGCTATGAGCCAATTATTGGCACTACTATCGTGAAGCTATTGCGCGAGGAGGGACTGACCATCCTCACCCGCGCCGAAGTTAAACAGATACGACAGGATGGCGCGCGGGTAGTGGTGAGGGTGTCATTG
>QHBQ01000255.1 GCA_003243865.1 Candidatus Chloroheliales bacterium
CACAACAGCACCATCCGCCAGGCGCGCACCTGCTACGACCACCTCGCTGGCGTCGCTGGCGTGCAGTTGCTCGACGAGATGCTAAAGCGCAACTGGCTAACCAAGAATAGCGGCGCTGGCCGACCGTCTTACCAGCTTACCAGCGAGGGTAGCCGCGCTCTCGCGAAGCGTGGGATAAATCTGGAACAGACGGAAAAGACCCGCCGGGTCTTCGCCTACGGCTGCCTCGACTGGACTGAGCGGCGTTCGCATTTGGGTGGTGCGCTGGGGGCGGCAATCCTGCAGCAGATGATGGCGGTAGGCGCCGTACAGCGGGAGGATGATACCCGTGCCGTCAAAGTTACGAAGCCGCTAAACAGGTGGCTTGATGAGCCAGGCTGGTGATTAGGTACGGAACTTCAGCCCCGCCAGCGCGGCGGCCTCATCCACACCGTTGCCCTGAATCAGCACATTGAACCGCCCCAGCCCACCCATCTCGACGAGGCGGAGCAGGGCGGCGCGCTGGCGGATGAATTGCTCGTTGCTGAGGCCAAGGCTAGGCAATCCCTGCAAGATGTCGCCGAGGCCGAGGCTGGTGAGGAAGGCAGCCTGGCTGATCAGGCCCAAGCTGTGTAGGCCGAGTTGCTCGCCACGATGCTGCAAGGTGGTGAAGTCTACCTGCGCAGTGAGGTCCTGGCGACCGAGCCGGGCGTAGGGGTTGCCGCTGAGAGTGTGCTGATAGTAGCAAAGCAACGTGCCGTCCGTGCGGCGTGAGGTGTAAAGGTGGTCGGCGGTGCTGCCGTAGTCAATGGTGATGACGTAGCCGCACTGCAACGTGTTAACGATCTCGGCCAGCCAGTCGAGCATCGCGAGATTGACCTCGGCGCGGTTGTCGCGCGGGATGGTGATGCCCAGGCGGACGAAGTATTCAGCCAGCGCGGGGCTGCTGGGTGCGGCGATAATCTCGCGCAGGTTGGCGGCGTCGGGGTCGAAGGGGAGGCTGGCATTGGCATCGTCGGTGGTGACATATACCTCGGCCAGCTCGCCGCCCTCCTGCCCCACCACAATATGCACGGGGAAGGCATCCACCAGTTCGTTGCTGAGGAGGACACCCTCAATCGGACCAAACTGCGCCAACTGCTCGTACCACCGTACTGGCGCATCAGCGGGCAGAACCTTGCGCTGGCGTGCTTGCAAATCGGGGCTGATTTCGACAATCGCGTAGGTAAGTGCGGAGTAGAGGTCGGGCTGGGTGGTGCGCAGTTCGGCAAGGATGTCGGCGGCCAGTTTGCCCACGCCTGCGCCCTGCTCCACGATGGTGAAGCTAGCGGGTTGACCCATAAGCTGCCAGCACTGGGCAAGCTGGCGGGCAATTAGCTGCCCGAAGACGGGCGAAACATCAGGGCTGGTGTAGAAGTCGGCACCTTTGCCGCCAATTTTCGCGCCGGGGGCAGTGTAGTAGCCGAGGCTGGGGTGATAAAGGTCAAGCGCCATGAACTCGGCGAAGGTGATGCGCCGCTGCGGAGTGGCAGCGATGCGCTCGGCGATGACGTTGTAGAGGGTGACGCTGCGTTCAGTTTCATTCACTGTGTACCTCATTTAGCTATAGCAGCAGGGCGGGCCACCGCCCCTACATTGCTGGCGCATCACTAGGGCGGGCCACCACCCGCCCCTACAAGATTACCAAACTTCTAACTCAAACCTCAGCACTCGCGTAACCACCTGCGGCTGGGCCAGGCGAGGATAAACACGTTGTAACCATTGTAGTAGAGTTCGGTCTCGCAGGCTAGCTGGCTACTGTGGGAGGCAAAGGTGAGGATGTCGGGGGCGCTGATTTGGCGGTTGCTGCGCGAGAGGTAGAGTTCGGTGGCGGGGTGCCGCCAGGGGATGAGCGTGCCGGTGGGAATGTAGCCACCACTCAGACGCCTCATCGCGGGCGAGGCGACCGCATAGCGCACCGCCAGCAGCGGCTGCCCGGCGTCAATGCTGCTGCCGAGGTCGGGGCGCGGGGCGGCTACCAGTAGGGCAACCGGGGCAGTCTGGCTCTCGACAAAGTGGCGGGCGGTGGCCTCGAAGCTGGTCTTGTAGATCTTGGTCAGCTTGCGAATGGTGCTGATGCCGATGCGGTAATCGGCCACCTCGCGCTCGAAGCGGTCGCCGAGGAAGGCGCACTCGATGGCGAACCAGTTGGCATCTTGTTCCAGGGTGGCGAGCGTTTCGGGACTCATATCCAGTTCGCTGCACTGGTAGAATAGTTCGCGGTGCCAGGGCAGGGCAAAGTGACCCAATTCGTGGAAGGTGCAAAAGCGGCGTTGGTCGGGGCTGAGGGTGTTGTGGGTGTAGACCACGTGGTCCTGGGTATCGAGGATACCGCGCACCTTCACGTCAATGTCCATGTGGGCGAGTAGTTCGCGCCTCGCGGCCATTTTGGCCGACTCCCGCTGGCCGGGTCGCAGCGGCGGCATTCGATCGGAGTAGGAGAAGGTTTCAGTGTCGAGTTTGCAGGCGGCCAGCAAAGTGTCGGTGGGAACCGGGGGTTCGCTGATGCCGCACTCGCGGAGCAGGGCGAGCGCGGTGCTTCTAATCTCCGCGCGTTGGGCGCGGACTTCGCTGGCGGTTGTTGCAGCCATAAGCGATCCTAAGCTCGACAAGGGCGTGATAAATCACGCCCCTACGAAGAACACAATGCTGTAGGAGCGCAATTCATTGCGCCCCACGCTGTTGCTGCTGGCGCCGGAAGCGCAGGAACTTGACGAAATCCTGTACCTCTTCGACTTCATCATCGCTGAGGTCGTCTATGATGTTGAAGGCGGCGCGGTGCGGGCTGGTCGCTGATGAGTCGCGCGGGCTGAGGTAGCCTGCCTGGGTCATCAGGCTCTCGTAGCTGATGCCGTATGCTTCCGCCAGGCGTTGCAGGTTGCGCGGCGAGGGCTGGTCAATGTAGCCATTCTCAAGCTGGCTGAGATAGCTGTTGCTGATGGTGGTGCGCTCTTCGATTTCGCGCAAGGTTAGACCACGCTGCTTGCGTAGCTCTCGCAGGTAGTGGCCGAACTTGCTGGCCTGCTCGGCGTTGTGGGCATTCCTGATCGGCTCTGCCATCTCAATTCTCCTCTTTCTTGGCTTCTCGTCTAAGCCGATTCCGGTTAAGACTTACGCAACTCAGCAGGGCGAACAACGGTTCGCCCCTACAGATCTGGTTCAGACGCGCCAACGTAGTGCGTCCACTTCTTGTTGCTGCCTTTGGCCAGATGCGCCGGGTAGCGCTGCTCGCTAATTGCCATCTTTTCCTTGTATGCAGTGGTCAGGTCGAGGCCCAGTTGCAGGCAGATAGTCATGATGAAGTAGAACACGTCGGCAACCTCGTGGGCAACCTCGCGGTAGTTGGCGGGGTCGGCAAGATACTCGCGCACCTCGGCTTCCGGCTTGAAGCGCACGTGTTCGAGGATCTCGCCCACCTCGATGCTCATCGCCAGGGTCAGATCCTTGAGGCCATCGTGCTGCCAGTCGCGCTCGGTAATGTAGTGGCGGCAGATCTCCTTCAGTTCGGCAATTGTGGTCGTCTCGTCCATATGCCTGATTATAGCACAGTTTTTCCCTAATTGCAAGCGAATTGCTGATTTTAGCAAACTGAGCAAAAATCAGTTTAGTAAATCGGGCAAATCTCTTGACAAACTGAGCAAAACGTGCTATGATAAATACAGCAGGGGAGCCGAACAGGGGCATGGGGATTCGACACAATTCGGGCTGGAGCAGCGGCATAGCGCGACCTGGTTCGCGGATAGATAGGAGCAAGACCATGATGCAGGCACAGATGAGCAATCGGATGACGACTAAGCCGCAGCCGCGCAACTGGCACATCGCTGGCGTGCTAGCCCTTGTCGCTGCCGCGACGGTGGCAGCCAATGTGCTGATGGCGCTGGGCTGGAGCCGCCTGCTGGGCGGCGATGTTTGGCTAGCACAGGCTGATATGTGGCGGCGGCTGGCCTGGACGCTCGGCTTCGGCGCGCTGATGGCGACTAACAACGCGCTGGCTGCATCGCTCGTATGGGTCTGGGCGCGACAGGTGCAGCAGCAGGCCGAGCTGCGCAAGCTGGTGCGCTGGGCTAGTCAGGAGCGCAAGGCGCACCTCACCAATAGCCTCCCTTTCATCGTCCTGCCTGCGTTGGTGCTGCTCGCGCCTGCGTTGCTAATGCTGGTCTGAGCAGAGAACTGCATTACTAAAGCATGAGGCAGCCAGAGACTCTCCGGCTGCCTCTTTCTGTTTGTCGCACAACGTCTGGCTGATTGGCCTGATAACAGCACGGTGCGAATGGCTGAAAGCCTTGCACTATATGGTATAATGGAACCACAATTTAGCCGCTAAGGACGACAATGTACGAAGATGTGCTGCAAAGGATGCGACAGTGCGTGCGCCAATACCGGCTTATTATCCCGCGTCACGCCCGCATCGAAATGCGTAATGATGGCATTGGACAGTATGACATTGAATACGCAATCTTGACTGGTAGGATTGTTGCTCGGCAACGCGACAGAATAAGCGCAGAGTACAAATATCGAGTTAAGGGTGCGGCATACAATGGTCGGCCTATGGAAGTTGTGGCTAAACTCATTCCAACGAATGAGACCGTGATAATTACTGTTTACCTGCTCTAGTGGAGGATAAGCCCATGATTTGTGGAAACTGTGGACAGCCGACAGCCTATATTAGTCGCAGCACGCAAGCCTTTGGCGAGGGCGCTGACCTGCTGATCATTGAGAATGTGCCGATCATTGCCTGCCGCGAATGTGGCGCAGAGTTTCTCAGCGCATTGACATCGCACCAGATCGATCGCCTACATTCTGATCTATCAGCTATCCCTGTGCGCCCGGTTCACGTTGCCACCTTCCAGGACGAGGAAGATCCGGTGCTGGCCGAGCTAGCCGAGGCCGTTGCCTGACTTGACACCACCTCTCCCTACCATTATACTTGTGTGTGATTTAGCCTGCCCGAATGAACACACCCAAGATAGGAAAGGGAGAGTTTTACAACATGAGCAGCAGTACCACCTTCTACAACTCGGCCCAGGTGTTCCTCACCTCCGAGTCGGTCACTGAGGGCCACCCCGACAAGCTCTGCGACCAGGTATCCGATGCGGTACTGGACGCAATTCTGGCGATTGACCCGCGCGGGCGCGTCGCTTGCGAAACGGCGGCTACCACTGGCCTTGTGCTAGTCTTCGGCGAGATTACCACCAGCGGTTACGTGGATATCCCCACCATCGTGCGCAACACGATCAAGAATATCGGCTACACCCACACCGATCAGGGCTTCGACTTCAAGACCTGCGGCGTGATCGTCTCGATCAAGGAGCAGAGCAGCGACATCGCCATGGGCGTGGACATGGCCCTCGAAGCCAAGACCGGCGAGATGACCGAGGCCGAGGTCGAGGCGGTTGGCGCGGGCGACCAGGGCATGATGATTGGCTTTGCCTGCAACGAGACCGACGAGTATATGCCACTCACCATCGCGCTGGCCCATCGTATCTGTCGCCAACTCAGCCAGGTGCGCAAGGGCGGGCTGATGCCCTACCTGCGGCCCGACGGCAAGAGCCAGGTGACTGTCGAGTACGAGTACGGCAAGCCGAAGCGAATTGACGCCATCGTAGTCAGCACCCAGCACGATGAGTACGTCAGCCGCGACCAGATGGAGAAGGATGTCAAAACCCACGTCATCTCCCAGGTCGTTCCCGCCGCACTGCTCGACGACAAGACCAAGTATTACATCAACCCGACTGGTCGCTTCGTGGTGGGTGGGCCGATGGGCGATGCTGGCCTGACCGGGCGCAAGATCATCGTGGATACCTATGGCGGCATCGCGCGGCACGGTGGTGGCGCGTTCTCCGGCAAGGACCCGACCAAGGTTGACCGCAGCGCCGCCTATGCCGCCCGCTACGCTGCCAAGAACATCGTGGCCGCCGGTATCGCCGACCGCTTCGAGATCCAGTTGAGCTATGCCATCGGCGTGGCCCACCCGATCAGCATCGCGGTGGAAACCTACGGCACCGGCAAGATCAGCGACGAGAAGATTGTCGCGCTCATCAACAAGCACTTCGACCTGCGCCCTGGCGCGATCATCCGCGACCTGCGCCTGCGCCGCCCCATCTACCGCGCCACCGCCGCCTACGGTCACTTTGGCCGCACTGACATTGACGCCCCCTGGGAGAACACCGACAAGGCCGCCACGCTGCGCAAGGAAGCGGGGCTGAAGGGCGAAGCCACTCACCCAACCGACCCCACCAGCAACGGCCACCGCGATGAGTCGATCCCCAGCGAAGACCTTGCCGCGCGGCTATGAGACCAAAGATTAAAGACTAAAGATTAAAGAAAAGGCCAATCCGCTTCATCTTTAATCTTTAATCTTTAGCCTTTAATCTCCGATCTAAAATATGCCCGATAGCTCAACTAAACCGATTGCCCTGATTACCGGCGCGTCCGGGTTCGTGGGGCGCTACCTTGCCCGCCACCTGCTCGAAGTCAGCGACTGGACGTTGGCATTGGTCTCGCGTAACGAGGCGGGCGCGGTGCGGCTGGCCGACGAATATGCCCGCTATCCCGACCGTGTTGCCGCCCTCGCTGCCGATATCAGCGACGCGAAGGCGGTGCAGGAGGCGCTGGCGCGTACCTGCCCCAGCTACGTCTTCCATCTCGCTGCCCAAACCTCGGTCAAGGATGCGCTGGATGACCCCGCCGCTACCCTGGGCAACAACCTATTCAGCACCCTCAACCTGCTGGAAGGTACTCGTGCCCTGGCCGAACCGCCGCGACTGCTGGCGATCGGCTCGTCCGAGGAGTACGGCCACGTTCGCCCTGAAGACAATCCGGTTGATGAACACACCGAGCTACGCCCCGACAACCCCTACGGCGTGAGCAAGGTGGCAACCGATATGCTGGCCTTGCAGTATGTGTTCAGCTACAAGCTGCCAGTTATACGCGTGCGCGCCTTCAACCACATCGGTCCCGGCCAGAGTGATCGTTTCGTAACCGCCTCCTTCGCGCGGCAGGTTGCGCTGATCGAGGCGGGCAAGCAGGAACCGGTCATTAAGGTGGGCAACCTGTCGAGCCAGCGCGATTTCACCGACGTGCGCGACATTGTGCGTGCCTACTACCTTGCCATCACTCAGAGCCAGCCGGGCGAGGTCTACAACCTGTGCAGCGAACAGTCCACCAGCATCCAGGCGGTGCTGGATACCCTGCTCAACTTCTGCACCGTGCGGGTGCGTGTCGAACTGGACCAAACCCGCCTACGCCCGTCCGATGTGCCGCTGATTGTGGGCAACGCGGCGAAGTTCCGCCAGCTAACTGGCTGGAAGCCCGCGATTGGCCTGCGCCAGTCGCTGGCTGATATCCTCGACTACTGGCGCGCCCAGGTGAGGAGCGAGCCGTGAAAGCAGTGATCCTTGTTGGCGGCCAGGGTACCCGCCTGCGCCCGCTGACCGTCAACCGACCCAAGCCGCTGCTGCCAGTCGGCAATGTGCCGTTCCTTACCCACGTCTTCGGCCACCTGCGGCGGCATGGGATTGACGAAATTATTCTCGCGGTGCAATATCTGCCCGACCGCTTCCGCCAGTTCTATGGCGATGGCAGCGCATATGGCGTGCGCCTCACGGTTGCGGACGAGCCTGAACCGATGGGTACGGCGGGTGCGGTCAAGAACGTCGAGCAGTACCTTGACCCCGACGAAACCTTCCTGGCCTTCAATGGCGATGTCCTCACTGACCTCGATATCACCGATATGCTACGCTACCACAAAGAGCGCGGCGCGGCGTTGACCATCAGCCTGACGCCAGTGGAGGACACCTCCAGCTACGGTGTGGTGGACATGAACGCGAACGGGCGCATCAGCCGCTTCATTGAGAAGCCAAAGCGCGAGGACGCGCCCTCGAACCTGATCAATGCGGGTATCTATATTCTGGAGCCGGAAGCGCTGGCGATGATGCCCGCCGCTCAACACTATATGTTCGAGTTCGGTCTGTTTCCCACCCTGCTTGAGCGTGGCCGCCCCATGTATGGCTACAATCCGCCCGCGCAAACCTACTGGATGGACATTGGCAAACCGGAACGCTACCTCGACGCCAACAGCGATTTGCTCAACGGCAAGGTTGCGGGTCTGGCCTGGCAGCCTGTGGGCAGTCAGTACCGCGAGGGAGTGTGGGCCGACGAAGGCTGCGACATATCACCGGAAGCGCACTTCAGCGGCGCGGTTATCCTCGGCAGGCGCTGCCGCATTGCCGCAGGCGCGCGCATTGTCGGGCCAGTGGTGATGGGCGACAATTGCAGCATTGGTCGCGAGGCGAATGTCACCGAAGCGGTGCTGTGGGAGGGCGCAAATGTCGGCGAGGGCGCAACCCTGCACCGCTGCATCATCGGCGAAAACGCCAGCATCGCCCCCCGCGCCAGCATCAGCGGCGGCGCGGTGATTGGCGACCGCGCTAGCATCGGTGCGGGCAACAAGCTCGCCAACGGCATCCGTATCAATTGCAATATCAACCTGCCTGATGAGGCAATTACGTTCTAGCCCCTTCCCCCTTTGGGGAGGGGTACTCCCAGCCTCTCCAAAGGGGGAGGTAGGGAGGGGGAGTGCATCGCGCTGCACGGACCCACCCCAGCCCCTCCCGGTAGGAGGGGGAGTAAACAAAAGACTATGCGAGAAGGAGTAACCGATTTGAGAGTTCTGATTACCGGTATCACCGGCATGACCGGCAGCCACCTGGCCGAGTATTTTCTGAACCAGGGCGGGTTCGAGGTCTACGGCAGCTATCGTCGCCGCAGCCCACGGCTTAACCTTGAGGACCTGGAACGCAGTGGGCGCATCAACTACGTCGAGGCGGGCGTGTCCGATGTCAAGGTCATCAAGAAGGCGGTGGATAAGGGCAAGGTCAACATGATCAACGCCGACCTCTACGACGCCTTCAGTGTGCGCAAGCTAATCGCTGCCACCGAGCCGGAGTACATCTTCCACCTCGCGGCGCAGAGCTACGTGCCTGGCTCGTGGAACGCCCCCGCCGAAACCTTGCAGACCAATATCATCAGCGAACTGAACGTCTTCGAGGCGCTGCGCGATATGGGCCTCAGCCCAGTCATCCAAATCGCGGGCAGCAGCGAGGAGTACGGCCTGGTACGCCCCGACGAGGTGCCGATCAAGGAAACCAACCCACTCCGCCCGCTCAGCCCCTATGCGGTGAGCAAGGTGGGGCAGGAGATGCTCGCTTACCAGTATTTCCGCAGCTACGGACTGAAGACGATCACCACGCGCGGCTTCAACCACGAAGGGCCACGCCGCGGCGACAACTTTGTAACCTCATCGTTCGCCAAGCAGATTGCCCTGATCGAGGCGGGCAAGCAGGAGCCGGTCATCCATGTCGGCGACCTGAACAGCAAGCGCGACTGGACCGATGTGCGCGACATCTGCCGCGCCTACCATCTGTTGGTGGAGAAGTGTGAGCCAGGCGAGGTCTACAACATCGGCACCGGTGTGTCGCGCAGTATCCGCGAGATGCTCGACCTGCTGCTGACCATGACCAGCATCCAGGTGGAGGTGAGGCAGGACCCGGCAAGGCTGCGCCCCTCGGACGTACCCCTGCTGTGGGCCGATGCCTCCAAATTCAAGGCGGCCACCGGCTGGGAGCCAGAAATCCCCTTCGAGCAGACGATGCGCGATTTGCTCAACTACTGGCGGGCGCACGTGTTATGAACTTTACCAACTTGCTAGAACTGGAAGAGCTAGCCCGCCAGACCCTTGACCCCGCCGTCTACGACTACATTGCGGGTGGCGCCGACGACGAGGTGACGCTGGGAGAGAACCGCGCCGCGTTTGGCCGCTGGCGGCTACGCCCCCGCTATCTGGTGGATGTCAGCCGCGTTGACCTCAGCACTACCGTCCTCGGCCAGCCGATCAGCTTCCCGGTGCTGGTTGCCCCCAGCGCCTACCACAAGCTGGCCCACCCTGACGGTGAACTCGGCACCGCCCGCGCCTGCACGGCGGCTGGCACGATTATGATCTGCAGCACGGCCAGCACCTACCCGATTGGTGAGATTGCCACCCAGGGCGCGCCGGTCTGGTTCCAGCTATACACCTACAAGGAACGGGCAGTCACCGAGATGCTGATTGCCAAAGCGGTGGCTGCTGGTGTGACTGCGCTCTGCCTGACCATTGACGTGCCGCACATCGGCAACCGCGAGCGCGACACCCGTAACCGCTTCACCCTGCCCAACGGTATCGTGATGGCGAACCTGGTGGACGCTGACCTGGCCCAAATGCCACGCAATCCTGACGGCTCCGCCCTGGCCGCTTACTCGATGCTCTGGGACCCGGCGCTTACCTGGGAGGTCATTTCCTGGCTGCGCTCGCGCTGCAACCTGCCCATCGTGGTCAAGGGCATCATGACTGTTGAGGATGCGAAGCTGGCGGCGGCCTATGGGGCGGCGGCAATCGTGGTCAGCAATCATGGTGGGCGGCAACTCGACAGCGTGGCGGGGACGCTCGATGTCTTGCCCGAAATCGTTGAAGCAGTGAGTGGAAGCCTCGAAGTGCTGCTCGATGGCGGGGTGCGGCGTGGCAGCGACGTGCTGGAGGCGCTCGCGCTCGGCGCACGGGCGGTGCTGCTCGGTCGCCCGGTCCTCTGGGGGCTTGCAATCGGCGGCGCGGAGGGGGCAACCGCAGTGCTGACCACGCTGCGAAACGAACTCCATACCGATATGATGCTCTGTGGGCGGACACGGATTGCTGATGTAGATCGAAGTTTGGTGATGAAGGCTCCGTGATAAACAGCAAGGGCGCACCCCCGGTGCGCCTTCATCTTTAATCTTTAATCTTTCTTCTTTAATTCCTCACCTCACCCGCTTCGCCTTCGCCTTGTTGGGGCTGAGGTAATAGGTCATGCTCTGCAAGGCGCTAACCGGGTCTATGTGGCGGATGCGCACGTTGTCCGGCACCTGCACAATGATTGGCGCGTAGTTGAGGATGGCGCGGGCGCCCGCTTTGACCAACTCGTCGGCTACCTCTTGCGCACCTTCGGGGGGGACGGCGATGATGCCGATGGCAATGTCCTTCTCGGCCAGCACCTCGGCCAGCCGCTCCATCGGGTGGGTCTCGATGCCCTCCAGCCGGGTGCGGGCGATGCGGCGGGGGTCGCGGTCGAAAGCGGCGACGATGTGGAAACCGCGCTCACGAAAGCCGTCATAGTGGACCAGCGCCTGGCCCAGATTGCCGATGCCGACCAGGGCGCAGTTCCAGTCGCGATCCA
Source organism: Candidatus Chloroheliales bacterium (assembly GCA_003243865.1). The sequence continues at coordinate 11,262 of QHBQ01000255.1, forward strand.
TGTTAAGGATTTCCTTGATTTGCTCCAGCAGGTAGTTGACGTTGTAGCCCTTGCCCTGCTTGCCGAACTCGCCGAAGTAGCTGAGGTCGCGCCTTATCTGCGCGGCAGTGCCACCGATGCGTGCTGCCAACTCGCTGCTCGATACGGTGGTAATGCCTTCCTGCAGCATATAGGCGAGGCTGCGGGCGTAATTGGGCAGGCGACGAATCACGATGTCGGGGATATCCTCTTCGCCGTTCATCACGTCAAGTTCATCGTCGTCTAGCTCTACTCCCTGGGCGGGCCGACCGTTGTTCCTTGCTGTCATCATTTGTCTTTCGCTCGCTCCCATTCTATGTTAGTGGCTGCTGAGGTTTTGCGTGGCACGCACCCTGCGGTTTGGCGTGGCCTACTCCCCCACCTAGCTTCCCCCTTTGGGGGAGGAATCACACTACTCCACTTCGCCAACGTGGAGCGCCACCGCGCCGAAGGTGTGCAGGGTGTAGCGCACCCGCCGCAACCCCGCCTGCTCCATCATCTGCTTCAGCGCGGGCGGCGGGGGAAAGTCGGTCATCGAGTTGGGCAGATAGCGGTACGCCTCAGCCTGGCCCGCCAGCAAGCGGCCCAGCAGTGGCACCAGGTAGTGGGTGTGGAGCTGATGCCCCAGCCGCAGCAGCGTCGCGCTGGGTCGCGCCACTTCAAGGCAGACCACCCGCCCACCAGGTCGCACCACCCGCGCCATCTCGCGGAAGGTGGTGCCGATGTCGGTTACGTTGCGCATCGCAAAGCCGGTTACCGCGCAGTCGAAGCTGTTGTCATCAAACGACAGGTGCAGCGCATCACCATGCACCCAGGCGATACCGTGCGTGGCTGGCCCAGCTTTAATCTGGGCGACGCTCAGTTCCAGGTCGGCAAGATCGCGATCGTTCCGCTGCCGCACCCGCCCCACGTTCAACATCTGCGCGGCGAAATCGAGCGCAACCACTGCGCATCCCTGTCGCGCCAGGGTGAAGGCGAAATCGCCTGTGCCACTCGCCACATCGAGCGCGGTTGGTACTCGCCCCGCCGCCAGCGCTCGCTGCACAGTGGTGGCCCGCAGCGCCAGTCGCGCGGCAATCTTGCGCCAGCCGAGATCCTGCCCCAGCGAGATGATGTGATTCATCGCGTCGTAGCGGGCCGCCAGGCTGTTGAACATTGCCGCAACGTACTCGGCCTTCGCCCTGCCGGTTAGGTGAGCGTCGGCGTTGAGCGCGGCGATTTGCTTGTAATTGTCAGTTGCTGTCAATCTTACACTTGCTCCCACTACGTTATCCTCTAGCAGCTAAAAATATTGTATCATTTTTCACAGAGGGCGTCAAGCGAGGAGCAATGGGCGTATTTCTATTTTTGCACGGCACGATTATGTCTGT
>QHBQ01000487.1 GCA_003243865.1 Candidatus Chloroheliales bacterium
GCAGCACGATTTCGCCGAAGCCGCTGAACGGTCCGCTGGACATCAGGCGCAGGTCGTTGGCAATCTTGTTCAGGTCAATTGCCAGCCCGCGGATCGCCGAACTGAACTCCGCCACCCCGCCCATGCTCTGGGTGGCCTGCACCAGCGACTCCGCGCCGCGCATATCGAAGCCGGTCAGCTTGCGCAGGTTCTGCACTACGGCGGTGATGTATTCTGGCTCGGCGTTCAGCCCGGTGCCAACTGCGGTCGCACCGATATTCAATTCCTTGATCGCGTCGCTGGCTCGCGCCAGCCGCTCGCTGGCCCGCTTGATAGTGAGGGCATAGGCGGCAAACTCCTGGCCCAGGCGGATCGGCACCGCATCCTGCATATGGGTGCGCCCCGGCTTGAGGATGGTGTCGAACTCGTGCGCCTTCGCCTCCAGCGCTGCCCGCATATGCGCCAGCGACTCTTGCAACCCGACCAGCACTTCGAGCATCGCAATCTTCATGCTGGTGGGGATGACATCGTTGGTGCTTTGGGCCATGTTCACATCGTCGTTGGGGTGGACGATGCTGTAGTCGCCGCGCTGGCCGCCGAGCAGCTCGATGGCGCGGTTCGCCAGCACCTCGTTGCTGTTCATGTTGTGGCTCGTCCCCGCCCCGGCCTGAAACACGTCTACCACGAAATGGGCAAGGTGCTTGCCCGCCAGCACTTCGTCAGCAGCGGCGATAATCGCATCGGCCTTCGACTTAGGCAGGCGGCCCGTGCCAGCATTCGCCATCGCTGCCGCCTTCTTCACCATCACCGTGGCGCGAACGAACGCAGGGTGCGGCCCCAGCCCGCTGATGGGGAAGTTCTCCCGCGCCCGCGCCGCCTGCACGCCGTAGTAGGCGTCAACTGGCACGTTGAACTCGCCCAGCGGGTCATGCTCGCGGCGCATCGCGCTGCCGTCGAACTTGCCCATCGCGCTGCCGATATATGGCTGCTGCAACTCGATCTGCTCTTCGCTCTCCATTGAGTTTAAGAACCCTCCTGAATGTTTGTGCGTTTAATGTGGGTAACAAAGGTGTCCAAAGTATTATATCATATGCGCGGCTGGCTTTGCAGGAAGGAGAGGGTATGCGTAGCATTACAAAAGGTTGCTTCTTGGTAAACATTGCGGTGGCGGCGTTGCTGCTGGGTGGCTGCGACAGCGGCTCTGCCGTGCCGACTCCACCGCCCGTGAAGATGAGCAATGCCGAGTTGCTCAAGCAGGCGGTTGCCAACATGAAGGCGCTAAGGAGTTACCATGTGGAATATAGCGGAGGCGGAGGCATTTTCGGCGAAGCGATTAGCGAGGATGTTGATGTAACGAATCAGCGTATTAGCCTCAAAACCCATGAGTCTTCGCTGGGAGGGTCGCACTATGATGGTGAAATGATCAGTATCGCAGGCAAGTGGTACGGCAGGAACGATGAGAACGGCGAGGCTGCCTATTATACTGGCGGGGATTGTGACGGTCTGAACGTCTACGTTCCGCTGCCCGGCGATAGTTACGGCTTCGCCGAGTTTTGGAGCAAGTTCAGCCCAGATATGCTAGATAAAGTTGCCTCTATGATAAAGGATGGCTCCCCGCCGTCTGGGCAAACCGATGGTGTACCCACTCGCCATCTTACCATTTCAGCGGTGGAGCTACCCCCGCCATTTGTTTATGTTACTGACACGGCTAGACTTGCTGACATAAAGGTTGACCTGTGGGTATCCAGCGATGTCACGCCCACAGTGCGCAAAATAAACTACACCTACCCGCAGGGTCCAAACTCGGTCTACGCCGCAGGCCACGATACCCTTGCTTGGAGCAAGTTCAACCAGCCGTTGGACATCGCGCCGCCCACGCCGGTCGTTACTTGCCCTCCGTTCGTCACCGAGCCGCCCAGCACGCCCTACATCATCCCCACCGAGGTGCCGACCCCGATTGGTTGACGCTTGGAGATATCTGAGTTACAATCCGTCTATCAGACAAATAAGGAGATAGCTTGACTCAATCCCGCCATCGCCTGCCACTAGCCTTGCTGCTCACCCTCCTGCTGCTCGCCGCCTGCGACAGCAGCGCCACGCCTGCCCCCAGCCTGTCCAGCCTCGAATTGCTCAAGCAGGCGCTTGCCAACATGAAAGCGATGCAGAGTTACCACATTGACGAGCGCGGCAGCGTTGCGGGCGTGCAGGTGACGCTGAGTGGCGACTTCGATGTTGCCAACCAGCGCTACAGCACCAGCGAAACCTACACCTCGGCGGGGAGCAGTCAGCAGGTTTATGACATCATCATCGTCGGCAACGACCGCTACACCAGAGATCGCACCGGCGCTAGCAACGCGCTGTTCACCAAAGACATCTCTGGCACAAATGACCTCGCCATCGTCAGCCTCAGCGGGATGTGGGCCAAGCCGAAGTCGGAGGATATAGACAAAGCGGGCGCGGCGTTGCGGGCGGGCAGCCCATACACTGAGCCGATTGACGGCGCGGATACCCGCCACCTGGTTCTGCCTAGCAGCGCCATCCCCGGCCTCAGCTTCATCGCCAACGCCGACCCCAGCGCCAGCAACATTGACTTGTGGCTATCCACCGACGCCAGCCCCACTGTACGCCAGATGC
>QHBQ01000034.1 GCA_003243865.1 Candidatus Chloroheliales bacterium
GCCCCTACGAATAATGCACTCCCGCCTTGGCGAATTGGTATAATCACCACATCCTAACCGGTTACGTTCTACCCCACTCCGCTCATCTACAAACAATGCGCGGGGCTTTGATTATACGTTGCCCGCGCGGGATGCGTCAACCTGCAGACAGGCCAAATCCGCTTCATCCGCTGCCTAAATCCGCTGGCTGGCCGCGCCTTGCTACCAGCCTGACTAGGACGCCCTGCTTTGTCTCCACTCGAAAGACAAAAGGCCGCCCCGGCTCTCCATTGCGCCGAGGCGACCTTCTTTTAGTTACAGCGTTTCTCTTAGTTACCTATAACAAGCAAGGTTTATGCCAACATTATTTGCTATTCACCTGAATCTATGCTAAAATCGGCACATGGCGTTGGTAGTTTATAGGGCAGCATAACCTACTCAGGAGAGGACAACCTGATGGATCTGATTAATGATCTCAGCATGGAGATGAATACGACGATGAAGGTGTCGCCCACCCTGATCGCCGTGAATCAGATACTCGCGCTATCGTCAATGGAGTTGCAGCAACTGATTAAAGAGGAGCTTGACCAGAACCCCGCCCTTGAACTGAACGAGAAGCCAACCTGCAACACCTGTGGCGAGCTGATGCACAACGGATTCTGCGCCAACTGCCAGAAGCGCGCCGTATCATCGCCAGCCGAAGCGGGGGTTAGCGATTTCAGTGGCTACCGCGAGTACGATGATTACAATATGGGCTACGGCGGCAGCAGCAGCTACAATGACGACGATGAGTTCGACCCTATGACCCTGATTGCCTCCGAAGCGGGGGTAATGGAACGATTGCAGAGCGACCTCTACGCCACTATCCCGCATGAGCAGCGGGCCATCGCTGATTATCTGATCGGCAGCCTCGACTCGCGCGGTTTTCTATCCGCCAGCGTCACCACTATTGCCCACGCCCTGGAGGTGGATGAGGTGGATGTGGAGAGCGTCCTCTATCAACTTCAGCACCTCGGCCCACCCGGGGTGGGGGCGCGCGATGTGCGTGAGTGCCTGCTGCTTCAACTTGATTATATCGAGGAGATTTCCACCGAGCAGAAGCCCCCCCACGCCTTCCCCAACCCAATCGTGCGCCAAATCGTCAGCGATTATCTAACCGACTTGGGCGAACACAAGTACGGCCACATTGCGCAGCGGTTGGGCATCAGCAACGAAGCGGTGGCCGAAGCCCGCGACATCATCAAGGAACACCTCACTCCTTTCCCAGTGATTGACGCCGCCGACATCCAAAGCTGGGGCAGCCGCAGCAAGGCGCAGTATGTTCAGCCCGATGTAATTATCCGTGACGAAGAGGGCAAGCTCCAGATCGAGGTCATCGAGTCGCAACGCTTCTTCCTGCGCATCAACCCGCTCTACAGCAAGCTGTCGGGCGAACTGCGCAGCCCCAGCCGTAGCTTCTCCGATGATGAGAAGAAGCACATTCAGCAGTATGTCTCCCGCGCCCGCCTGTTTATGTCGAATGTCAACCAGCGTCGTGAAACGATGGGAAAGATCGCCAGGTGCCTGATCCAGTGTCAAGAAGAATACATCCGTCATGGGGTGCGTTCGCTCAAACCCCTGACCCGTGCCCAGGTGGCAGAGATGACCAGCCTGCACGAGTCGACCGTTAGCCGCGCCACTGCGGGCAAGTATGTAATGCTGCCCAACCACCAGGTCATTCCTTTCTCCGACTTCTTCACTGCCAGCCTCAGCACCCGCGATGTAATCAAGGAGATCGTGACCAAGGAGATGCACAGCGGCAAGCCGCTGACTGACCGCGAAATCGTTGTTCGGCTCAAGCGCGAGGGCATCCGCGTCGCCCGCCGTACTGTCGCCAAGTATCGCAGCCAGATGGGGATATTGCCGAGTACGCTACGCTAGCACGGGTTGAAAGTGAAAAGTATGCGTCATCCCGAAGTTTGTTGCCTGCGGGGTGAAGCGGCAACCAACTAAGCCCCCAGCGGGGGTTTGGGGGAGAATGTTGACTAGCGATTATGCCCATTAGCGGCCCCGACCATGACCTAGCTCTGCTACACCTCCTTACCACCGCATCACCCGGGTTATAGCACACCTGCTGCCAGCTAGAATTAAGGCGGCATTTCTCCCCCAACCCCCGCTGGGGGCTTTTTGCTGCTAGCTAGTTGACAAATCGCCGCAATCTGCCCTATAATGGCCGAGCCGATAGAACCTATGTTTTGTTGATTTACATAAGTGACGAAGAGGTGACGCCAGTGGCAACCCGCAAGACCGGCACCCCGAGTACCAGCCCGAGCAAAGGGGCGAACAGCAAACCGACGGTGGCTCGCCCCCCCACAACCACGACAGTGCGCCGCACCAACCCCCCCAGCCGCAGCCCCAATCGGCGCAAAGGTGGCTGGCTGGATATCCGACTCAGTCCCACTCAGCAGGTGGAGATCGTCGCGGTCTTGCTACTCGCCTTCGCGTTGCTACTGGCCTGGGCGTTGACTGGCGCGGGCGGGATGGTCGGCGCGGCGGGGCAGGCATTGCGCGACACACTAGGCGCTGGCGCGTGGCTTCTGCCGGTCCTGGTCGGCGGGCTGGCGATAATTCTGATCTACG
>QHBQ01000359.1 GCA_003243865.1 Candidatus Chloroheliales bacterium
GGGGTGTTCGCCTGCTGACGTCGTATTTCTTCAAGCTCGGCCTGTTCGCTGGCTTGTTTCTCCCGCCTGAGTTCTTCTACCCGCTGCTGCAAATCTTCGGCGCTGTGGCTGACTGGCGGGCTGGCGAGTGGGTTGGCGTTCTCCGTCGGCACGCCGAGGCCCGCCAGGGTAGCGAGAAGCGGGGCGGCGCCCAGGCCAGCCACCAGCTCTCCCACCGCATCCAGGCTGCTGACCGTCTGGCCCGATGAGCCACTGGTGCTGATGTTGGCGGTCGGCGCGGCGATGGCGGTGTAGGCGTAGAGGCGGTCGGCAACGCTGCTGAGGTAGGCGGCGGCTTGCGGCACGCCGTCGCTGGCAAGGTTGGTCATGCGGCGGGCCTCAACCTGATAATCGGCAGCGGCCTGCTGCACCCGCTTGGCCCATTGCTGCACGTTGGCTAGCTCGGCCTGCCCCGCCTTCAGGAAGCGCACCGCTTCCTCGTACTGCTGGTTCTCGCGGGTGCAGGGTGGCGGCCAGCAGCGGCCATTCTCGTCGCAGATGAGGTTGCTGCGGCAGACTTCCCAGGCGCGGTAGGCGCGGCGGGCAATCTCCTCGCGGCGCTCCATCTCGCGCTGCCACCAGTTCAGCCGCTCGCGCAGCCACTCCTCGGTGCGCTGCAACTCCTGTGCGGCGACCAGCAGCGCCTGCTTCACCTCGTCGCCGAAGCGCAGCAGCGCGGAACGCATCTCGCTAATCGCCTCGATGTTGTGAACGTTAGCCTGTTCGCTCACGATACCTTCCTTAGACGTACATCATTGCCCATCAACCGTTACGCTGCTTCACCAGGGCGCATGCATTCGCCCCATAGGCATCAAAATAGGACGAAAGCTGAGGGTGATTGAGGGGGTCTGGGGGTAAGCCCCCAGCTGCTCAAGCTCACCAGTGCCACTCGTAAGCGCATTGGTTGCCCACTCAGGATGGCACAATGATGTTTACCCCCAGCATAGGTGCTGGTCAGCCACTGGGGGCTTACCCCCAGACCCCCTGTATGTTCCCGACCCCGTTCTTATTTTGATGACTATGGGCGTATGCCATGCGCCCCTGCGTCAATGTTGATGGTTACGATGAGCCTGACGATTTGGCGACAGGGCGTATGCGATTCGCCCCTACGTCAGCCCAATCCGTTTATCCGTTTTTACAATCCGTTGGCCGCATCCGTTTGTCCGTTGGCTGGTTGGCACTTACTCATGCCTCATGGCTCATGCCTGCTAGCGCTGGTTCAGGTAATCGCGGAGGCGCTGGGCCTTGCGCACCAGGAAGGGGATTTGCTCCTCGGAGGTGCGGATGAACTGTTGCAGCACGCGCACGGTCTGCTCGAACTCGCGGGCGAACTTCTGCTGCTCCTGGTCGCGCCAGGTGTCGCCCAGGTTGTTGAACTGGCCGTTCAGCCGCGCCATGCTGTCGGCAAGCTGGCTGTTGAACTGCTTGAGGTCGCGGGCGAAGCGCTCCAGCTCCTCAGGGTTGGCAACCGCTTGAGCCATTGGCTATATCCCCTTCCTGATTTCAGTCTAGCGTTCGTGCCAGGCTGGTTGCTTTATTGGTCGCGCCGAGTGTAGCGATTGGCAAGGTTTGGGTTAGATGAGCTATCTGGCGGGGCTGGCGCGGTGTTTAGCCGCCCGTCAAGGAGTAGCTGCGCTGATTATATCAGGAGATGCTAGAGGAGTCAAGAGGGGTGGGGGCGCATTTCATAGGGTTGTGGCAAAGTCGGCACTCTGGGCGTGATAAATCACGCCCCTACATAGGTTTCGTGGTTGTAGGGGCGCAATGAATTGCGCCCTAGTTGGGCGTGATAAATCACGCCCCTACATAGGTTTCGTGGTTGTAGGGGCGCAAATTCATTGCGCCCTGGCTCATTTTGCAACAACCCTGGCGCATTTCATCAACATTACCCGCGTGCCAATGTGGGGGCTGGTTTTCACCGTCGTTGCTCCTGCTCCTCGCCGCGACCCAGCATATTGTTCACCCCGCGGCGCACGTGGCTGGCGGGCAGCAGCAGCCAGCTACGCACCAGGTTGGCGGCGGCAATGTCGGTGTGCTGGCGCACGCTCCAGAACTCGCCCATCGCGGCGGTAGTGCCGTCGCGCATCGCTTGCTCCAGATCGGCGGCGGTGTTTCCCGCAAAGGCGGTGTAGCTGCTGCCGACCAGGTGAGCGGCGTGGCTATCGCTGTTGCCCACCTCCGGCAGATGCCAGACTGCGCGGTTCATCTCCCTCACCTTCTTGTTCGACACCCGCGCCGCGATGCTGGGGTTCATCGTCTCAATCGCGCTGAGGGGCAGCTTTAGCTCGAACAGCTTGTTGATGCTGCCCTCGCCCAGGCTGAGGGTCAGCCAACTGAGCGCATGGGGCGCAACGCACAGCCCACCGGCGTCCAGCACGTCATGCACCACTTCCTCCACCGGCTTGTACATCTTATAGTTGCCGCGATAGCCGCTATCGTCGAAGAAGTAGCAGAGCAGATGCCCCTGTCGCGTGGTGATCTCCGCGCCCAGCACCACCTCGAAGCGATAGTTGCGCCGCGCGGCAATCTCGCGCGCCAGCAGCCCGCCCTTGAAGTTGTCGTGGTCAGTTACCGCGATGATGTCGAGGTCGGTCTCCTGTTGCACATATTCCAGCACCTTCTCCACCGTGTGGATGCCGTCGCTGAGGGTGGTGTGCATATGCAGGTCGGCCTTGCCGAGGCGCGGCGCGGCATCGCGGTGGTCAGTTGCTTCCTGCCGCTGTTCGATCAAGTGCGCTCTCCCTTTGCGGTAGCCAATACATAATAGGACTTACGCAGTTGCCACAAATTGAGGCTAATCTGTAGGGGCGAACTGCTGTTCGCCCTGCTGAACTGCGTAAATCCTAACATAAATATGCGCTTGGATTATAACCACTGAGCGGGCGGGAGTCAAATGAACGCTGGGGAGTGAGGGTTGGAGGTTGATCAACTAAGCCCCCAGCGGGGGTTGGGGAGAAATCTTGCCCTGCCGCAATGTTGGTCGTAAGCATATCAGCGCTAGCAGTAGCGTTCATGCTGGCGATAAACATGGTTGCAGCTTCAAGATTCTCCCCCAAACCCCCGCTGGGGGCTTAGGAATTGCGGCTGGTCAGGATTCTTCCAAACCCCCGCTGGGAGCTTATACCAATTCGGCATGGTGCTGGTGTAAAACGGATGGGCGCGATAAATCCGCGCCCCTACAAGGGGCGTACTGATGTGCGCCCCTGCATCTTTAATCTTTAATCTTTGACCTTTAATCTCGCCTGTATGCTATTGTAGATAATGCGGGCGAGTTGGTCGCGGCTGCTGTTGTCGCCGGGGCCGAACCGCCCATCGCCGTAGCCGTTGATGATACCGCGCGCGACCGCCGTCTCGATCGGGGCGTAGGCCCAGTAGCTGGACGGCACGTCGCTGAAGGTGGGGCCGCTGGGCGGGGTGGTGAGCGGCCAGTTGTGCGCCCGCACCACTACCTGCGTGATCTGCGCCCGTGTCACGTTGTAGCCGGGGTGGAAGGTGCCGTCGGGGAAGCC
>QHBQ01000491.1 GCA_003243865.1 Candidatus Chloroheliales bacterium
GCTGGGCTGGCCAGGGAGGAAGGCGCTGGGGGCAGGCGCGGCGTGAGTGCTGACCGGGCGCGGCGTCGGTGTGGGTGCGACTGGTGTGGGTGGGGGTGTGTCGGTCGGCATCCCACCCGGTGGTGGCGCGACGTTGATGCTAACCATCGCCGCGTCGGCGACATTGCCGTTATCGGTAACAATCAGGGTGGCCCTGAACAACCCCGGCTGCTTGTAGGTGTGGTCAATGCTAACTTCACTGCCCTGGCTGCCATCACCGAAATCCCACTTGTAGGCGGTAATCTGGCCGTCAGGGTCGCTGCTGCCGCTGGCGTCGAAGTGAACGCTCTGCTGCAAGGCAACCACGCTGGTCAGCGAGGTCTTGATTACCGCTTTGGGCGGCTTGTCGTTGCTGGCGATGACGTTGATGCTGGTGGGGACGACCGGCACGGGGGTGGCGTCGGCGGCGCAGGCAAATGAGGCACTCACCTTGTAGTTGCCGGGCTGGGCGTAGGCATGGATTATCGGCCAGCCCTCGCCGGTGCTGCCATCGCCAAAGTCCCAGATAATCGGGCAGGGGCTGGGCCGCTGGCCGAGGCCGAAGGTCACTTTCTCGCCCGGCGCAACGGTGCTTTTCGAGGTACTCTTGCTCAGGTCTACCCCACCGCTTGCCCAACTGCGGCCGGGTAGGATAATGGCGAGGGCGAGGATTAGGATCAGGATGACGGGGCGGCGGTTGGTCACGCAGGAACACCTCACGGCAGGGGGGTGGGTGTTAGGCTGCTCGTTGCGGTGGCGGGAGCGGCGGGCAGCGGTACGCGGTACAATCTGCTCTGGGTGAGCAGATAGAGGGTGGCATCGTCGGGGCTGACAAACGCGCTACGCAGATCGGCAATCACGCTCGAACCGACCTCAGCCATGTACTGGCGGAGCAACTTGCCATCCTTGCTGAAGCGCAGGATGCGGCCACCTTGATCGGCAGGCGCGCCGCCGGTCGCTTCGATGGTGTAGATGTACTGGTTATCCGCGCTGGTGATGATGCCGTGGGGCGTGTTGGCGGGCGGCACAATCGCATCGTTGCCCGCATTGGGGTCGAACTGCTGGTCGAGCTTGCCTCCGCTGAAGCGGAGGATACGGCTGTTGTTGGTCAGTATGTAGACGCTGCCATCAACCGCCAGCTTGGTTGCGCCGCTCGCCACGCCGGTCGCGCTGCCATCCAGCCAGTCGAGCGGCCCGCTGTCGTAGTGACCTGCGCTGTACTTCTCAATCTGGCTATCCTTGGCCCCCAGGATGTAGAGATTGCCGTCGAAGCTGGCGATGTCGAGCGGGCGGCTGAAGCCACTGCTACCGCCCAGCGCGACGACGTTGGTCTGGCCGCTGGTGGGATTGTAGAGGTAGGCATTGTAGGCATCGTCAACCGCCAGCACGCTGTCAACCCGCCAGGTGATATACAGCAGCTTGCCCTTGACGGTGGCATCGCCGCTGGCGAGGATCGGCTTGGCCGCCTCACTGCCGCCCAGCTTGTAGCGATACAGCACCCCTGCGCCGCGGTCGAGCAGATAGGCGTCACCGGCCTGCACCAGCACGGCGCTGAGGTAGCTACCCGTCGAGTTGCTAGTCACGTTGCTAGCGTTCGGTAGCTGGAACAACAGTTGCGGCTGCGGCAGGCGGGTGACAAGGTTGGCATCGTCGCTGATCTGCTGCCACTTGGCGCGGGCGGTATGCAGGTCGGGGTCGTTGGGGTTAACCTTCGCGGCGGCATCGAGCTGCTGGGACGCTGCGGCCAGATAGTTGCGCTGCGTCGCCTTGTCTGGGCTGGATTGCGCGCTAGCCATCGCCACGCCTGCCTGGTCAAGCAAATTGTGTAGCTGTTGGCTCTTCTGCGCCGCTATCCCCTGTAGGATGCTGAAGGCAAGCACGGCAAGAATAACCAGCAGCGCCGCGCCCACCGCCCAGAGTGGCACCCGCCGTTTGGCGCGTTCCGGCTGCGAGTCAAGCTCATCGTCGTATTCATCAGCGCCGACTGTGGTGCGGGTAGCCTGGCGCTGCGCGGCCAGCGAGGCATAGTCAACCGGCGCGTCCTCGCTGTATTCGACAGTGGCAGACTTATCGCGCTTGACGATGTTGCTAAGGCGCTTGGCTGGGCCAGCCGCAAGGCCGCTCATCATTCTACGTAGGGGGTCAGTCAGCGGGCTAATGTCGAACCGCTTGTCGGCAATTGCAGCAGCATCCTCAGCTTCGGCGGCAGGCTCGTTGTCAGACGGGTACCCGGTAACGAAACGCTGATCGGGGAAGGCGGTTGGCTGCGGGGTAGAGGCAGGCGCAGAGGTGGCCGAGAGCTGGCTGGCCGGCGAGATGGACGAGGGGTAGTCCTGCACATCCTCATCAGCGACGCTGAACGAAGGTGGCGCGGCGAAGCGGGGCGGAGTGGACGGCGAGTAGTCCTCCTCCTCATCAGCGGCCACTGACGGTGCGGGGTTGCGCTGCATCAGCCGGTCGCGCAAGGCGAGCAGGTTGTCTATGCGCGGGTTGCGCGGTGGGGCAGACACGGGCTGATTGGGCTGCGGCGAGTCATCCCACCCCTCATCCTCGCTGCGATCCGCTTTAACCTGCGGGCCGCGACCGCGCAAGGGAATGGGCGAAGGCTCATACTCCGGCTCTGGGCTATGCTCCTGCGGCGGGCGGCGGCTGAGGTTGGGCAGGTTAAAGGGCAGATTGAAGCGTCGCCCNTTCCCCGCTGACTGCTCCTGGCTGTCGCTGGTGGCGCTATCCCCAGCGCTCCCTTCGGGAGGGGGGTCCGGGTTGCTGCGCGGCGCGGTGCGCATCACCTTGCCGCCCACGCTATCCGATTCGGCGACGATGGCGAGGGCATAGGCTTCGCTAAGGCGGCCCTGCTGGGTCAGTTCGTGCAGATAGTCAATAATCTGATACTGGTCGGCATTGATGAGATGCTCGTTGGCGTCGGCTTCGCTGAACAGCAGCGCAAGGTTGGAGGAGCAGAGGATGATTGCGTCACCCACTTCAAGGGGGGAGCGGGCAAGGTCGGGGTCGGGATCGGTGGTGCCGCTGCCGAGGGTGGTGGGCGGGTAGGGGATAGTGCTGGTCAGCGGCCAGTGAGTGGGGCGGGGGAAGGCGCGGATGCTGCCCTGATGCACCAGATAGAGCTGGGCGGGCGGTAGTTGGGCGATGTACGCTTCGTCGCCACGCAGCACGGCGCAGCTTACCCCTACCAGGGCGCGTTGCGCGGGCGC
>QHBQ01000141.1 GCA_003243865.1 Candidatus Chloroheliales bacterium
GATTGCCTTGTCGTTCTCGCTCAAGCTGAAGTACACATCGCCGAGGTCTTTCATTGCTTTGGCGCGGGAGCTATCTTCTAGTGCAGCCGGGGCGTTGAGCAAGCGCTCCAGCATCGTTTGTAGGCGGCTGAACTCGCTCCACCGCCGCAGCAGCTGCTTCAGGCTTACCGGGTCGCCGCCGCTCAGGTACTCCAGCGGTGTATATAGCAGGTCGGCTGCCTGCTGATACTCGCCTGCCGCGCAGAGCTGGTCGAAGGCATCGAGCAGCGGCTGCACCTCGGCGCTATTCTTTGCAGGCTGGGTGTGCGGGTCGGGGTGATTGGCGATATATTGTGCTTGGAAGTGGGCGGCAGCCGCGCGGTGATGCTGTTGGCGCGACTTGAGCATGGAGTAAGCATAGCTTTGCACGATCGGGTGCAGAATGTAAAGGTCATTGTGGATAATAAGCAGTGATTTAACCCTGAGCGCGAGTGCGCTGCGGTCTACTACTTCTCTGCTCCAGGAGGTGGAGTGGCGAGGTAGCTGCTTGATCATGCCCAGCACATCAGCAACGCCAATCTCCTTGCCACCAAAGACAGAGATGAATTGTAGCAGCTGCTGCTCACGAAGCGGCACCTTAGCGTAGACCTCATCTAGCAGGTTCATGGCGATTTCACCTTGCCACAGCCGCTCGGTAGCCAGCAGATGCTCCAGGGTATAGCCGATTCGTACCAGTTGGGCGAGCAAGATGAGGGCAAGTGGGTGGCCGCCTGCTTTCGCCGATGCCTGCTCCAATCGCTCCGTGGTGTCCGCAACCCCCTCAGACTGTAGCAGTTTAGCACCATCGGCCTGCTTCAGCCCACCAAGCGGCAGCTCGCTCGGGGTATGACCATGAACGGCTCGCGGTAGGTAACGACTGGTGAACAGCACAGTTGCCCCGCCAGCATCATCGAGCAAACCGCTGAGCAGATGCTCGAAGCCATTCGCCACGAAACGGTTATCCAGCGCGCTCATGATGGTGTCGCAGTTGTTTAGCACCAGCAGATGTTTGGCACTGCGGTTACGGCGCAGCCATTTGAGCAACTCGTCGGCCTGGCTATCAGGTGATTGCCCACTAAGGTTATCTGGTTCACCTACCGAAGCGAGAAACTCACGCACAACGTCTGCGATTAGGGGTCCAGTTTCCAGCGCGAACCAGTGTAGCCCGGCGTAGGCGGTCAGCCTCTCATGCTTATGATAGTACAAGCTGGCTAGGGTGGTCTTGCCAATGCCACCTACGCCGCTAATCACCACACAAGCGTTGCGCTCTAGCAGTAGTTCGAGACCGCTCAGGTCCTCGGCGCGCCCGACCAGCGTGCGGGGCTGGGGCGGCTCTGCTGTTGCCCGCCTATCCCCCTGCCAAGTAGGTGCCGCCGGTTGCGACGGTTGGGCTTTCGGTTCGCGATTATCTGGGTTGGCTTTTTCCAGTTCATCCAGAGGAGGTGACTGCCACTCAGCAGCAGTGAAGTCGGGGCAATCGAGGAGTTGCAGCAGCTCACGGGCAGCGACCTCGGTTTTAATTGCGCCCCACTCCGCCAGCGTGCGGACAATCGCCCGAATGCGCGGCGGAGTAATCGGACGGCTCCCGCTCAAATACCTGCTCAGGTTGGTGCGGGCCACGCCAATCGCCTCGGCCAGGTCTTTCTCAGTGGGGTGTCGCTCACTGCCGTAGGGGTCGGCCTGGTTGCACAGATCCAGCACCCGTTCGCGGAAGCGGGCTAGGCGGCTGTTGTCGTACATAAAACCCCTCCTACTCTACTGCCATATGAGAAGGTGAGTTCAGAGCTTTGCGCGCATAAGCCCCGCGACCCTGGTTTTCTACTGCCATGATTGGATGCTAATTCTAAACCACCCAGCAATTTCTGTCAAAAAATGGCACAGAATGGCACAGTTGCAAGGGTGTACAACAGTATAATATTGCAACCGCAATTATGCGGCAAGCTGACGTATTAACAATTAGCGTACCAGCACCGCGATCCCTTATTGACAAGCTGGCAGAATCGTGATACTATATTGGCATTAAATCCGCCGAAGCCGACCCCAAGCCGACCGCCATCCTACCCTGAACAAGAAAAACAAAAGAGGGCTGATGTTGCACAAGCTACGAAGAGTATTTCTTACCACCATTGCTTTCGTGCTGATATTCAGTAACGTAGCGGCCTCGACTACCACTGCCGACAGGATCACCATCGGTGGCGCAAGCGCACAGGCCACCCCCAACACCCCAGCGAGTGGCCCCGGTATTCGGTATGCAGCCGCAAGGAGCGGCGCATCTACCCCTGGCTACGCGATGGACAGTAATCCGCATAAACCAGCAGTTGCTGCTTCCTGGTGCGTCGTCCCCAGCCCTAGCGGCCTTGGCGGCAGCGAGCTATTTGGAGTGACCGCCATATCGTCAAGTGATGTCTGGGCTGTTGGTTACTATCACAACGTCAGAGGCGTTGCTAACACGCTGGCAGAACACTGGGACGGTACTAGCTGGAACGTCGTTCCCAGTCCCAGCCCTGGCCTATACGGTGAGCTAGATGGGGTAACCGCGATATCGCCAAGCGATGTCTGGGCGGTTGGTGACTATGAATATGGTACATTGGTGGAACACTGGAACGGAGTGAACTGGAGCGTCATCCCTAGTCCCAATCCTGGCACATACAACAAGCAGCTATATGCGGTGACCGCCATCTCGCCAAGCGATGTCTGGGCGGTTGGTTTCGGTGACGGTATCACGCTGGTGGAACACTGGGACGGTACCAGATGGAGCATAGTCCCCAGTCCTAGCCCTGGCTCACACACCGACGAACTACACGCTGTATCCGCAATATCGCCAAGCAATGTCTGGGCGGCTGGTTTCTCTAGCAACAATGGTAACAACAATAACACGCTGGTTGAACACTGGGACGGTACCAGCTGGAACGTCGTCTCCAGTCCTAGCCCTGGCTCATACACCGACGAACTATACGGAGTAACCGCGATATCGCCAAGCGATGTCTGGGTGGTTGGTACCTATTCCATCAGCGGTAGCAACGATTGGCACACACTAGTGGAACATTGGAACGGTACTAGCTGGAACGTCGTCTCCAGTCCCAACCCTAGCGCATACTTCAACTTTCTATATGCAGCAACCGCCATATCACCAAGCGATGTCTGGGCGGTTGGTGGCACCTTTAATACGCTGGTGGAACACTGGAACGGTACCAGCTGGAACTTCGTCCCCAGTCCTAGCCCTGGCACATACGACAACAAACTATATGGAGTAACCGCCATCTCGTCAAGCGATGTCTGGGCGGTTGGTACCTATTCCAACAACAGTGGCTGGGATTACAGAAACACGCTGGTGGAACACTACAGCACTTCAGGGTGCAATATGCCAATTGGCGGCCCTATCAGCTTCAGGGAGACGCTCGGTGGCTTCAACTTCTGTATTCCCTGCCTCATGAATGCAATTGGCAGGTTTGGGCAACCTGTAAACACATCCACAGGCAATTTCTACCATACCTTTAGCGACTTCGCGATCGCTGGCCGCGGTATGCCCCTCAACTTCAGCCATACATATAACTCGCTGACGGCAAATAAAGATGGGCCACTGGGCTTTGGCTGGACTGGGAGCTACGGGATGTCGCTTTCCGTAGCCCCGGGCACAGGCGTGGTCACCGTCACCCAGGAGACAGGCAGCCAGGTTGTTTTCACGCCCACCAACCAGAACAACTACACGGCGCCGCCAAGGGTCATCGCTACTCTCATTAGAAATGGAGATGGCACATACACGCTGACTCGCGGTGCGCGTGACATCATCACTTTCTCCTCTACTGGGCAACTCTTGGCCGAGCGCGACCTCAATGGCTATACCACTACTTTCACTTACAACGGCAACGGCCAACTGGCGACTGTCACTGATTCCGCTGGGCGCTCGCTAACCTTTGGCTATGCGGGTAGCCACCTTACCAGCGTCACCGACCCGCTCGGCCGTCAGGTGCTGTTCGCCTACAACGACGGCCAGGGCAACCTCACCGACGTTACCGATGTGGGCGGCGGCAACAATCACTTCACCTACGACCCCAACCATCTAATGTTGACCATGCGCGACCCCAACGGCGGGGTGGTGACCAACCACTACGACACCTCCGGGCGGGTGGATTGGCAAGAGGACCAACTGCACCGCAGAACCACCTTCGCTTACACACAGGACACCACGACCATCACCGATGCCCAGGGCAATGTCACCCTTGAGCAGTACGCCTTTGGCCTGCGCGTGGCAGTCACGAAGGGCTACGGCACTCCTCAGGCGGCCACCTGGCAATTCACCTATGACCCCGCCACCGTGGGCATCACCTCCGTAATCGACCCCGACGGTCATGTCACGACCACCACCTATGACGCGAACGCCAACCCGCTCACCGTCACCGACGCGCTCAACCGCCAGACGGTCAACACCTATGATACGCTCAACGACCTCACCTCGACCACTGACCCTAATGGGATAACCACCACGATGCAGTACGATGCGGCGGGCAACCTGTTGAGCCGTTCGCGGCCGCTGGTCGGTTCTGGCCGGCCGCAGGTGACTACCAACCATTACGCTGACTCCGCTCACCCTGGCGACGTGACTTGGATGACCGACCCGGATTATCAGATCTGGACCTACGCCTACGATACCTATGGCAACCTGACCAGCGCCACCGATCCAATGGGCGACCAGACCACCAATGTATTTAACACCATCGGCTGGATGACCTCGCAAACCAGCCCCCTGGGCAATCCTGGGGGCAACCCAGCTTACACCACTACCTTCGACCATGATGCCTTCGGGGATGTCACCACTGTGACCGACCCGCTGCAGCACCGTACCATCAGCCACTATGACCCCAATCGCAACCTGGATACCTTTACCGATGCGAACTCCCACACCACCCGCTACGTCTATGACGCCGCTAATGAACTAACCTCGGTCGTCCGCCCCGACACAGTCACCCTGCGCACCGACTACAACCCCGACGGCACGATGGCGCACCAATACGACGGCGCAGGCCGGGCCACTTCCTATGGGTACAACTCGCTGGCCCAGCTCATCTCCGTGACCGACCCGCTCAGCCGCACTACCAGCTATACCTACGACGGTGTGGGCAACCTGCTCACCAAGACCGATCCGCAGTCTCCGCCCCAGACGACGACGTACACCTACGATGCCGTTAATCAGTTGACGGCAATAACCTACAGCGATGGCGTGACCCCCAACGTAACCAACATCGCCTACGATGGCGACGGCCAGCGGCTGCAGATGACCGACGGCACCGACACCACCACCTGGGCCTACGACTCGCTCAATCGCCTCACCAGCGCCACCGACGGGGTGAGTAGCACGGTGGGATACGGCTATGACCTCAAGGGTCAGCTTACCAGTATCACCTATCCGGGTGCCCAGCTAGTCAGTCGCAATTACGACGCGGCGGGCCGCCTGCATACAGTTCAGGACTGGCTGGGCAACGTTACAACCTTCAGATATGACCGCAATTCCAATCTGGTGCGCGAAAATCTGCCGCCTGGCACCGGCATCACCGACAAATTCGCCTACGATACAGCCAACCGACTGGCTGGCATCAGATACAGCAAGTCAGGTACTGCTCAGGCGACCATCTTCTATGGCCGAGACTCCGCGGATCTGCTTACGACCATGACTTCAACCGGGGTCCTAAATAATAACAGCGAAACCTACGGGTATACGCCGGTCAATCAGCTAAACACGGTGAACGCCGCGTCGTATGCCTACGATAATGCCGACAATATTACAGCGCTCACCTCTGGGGCCAGCCTGCAATACGACACCGCCAACGAACTTACCAGCCTCACCCACAACTCCATCACGACCACCTTCAACTTCGACCCACGCGGCAACCGCACGCTCATGACCCCACCGTCAGGCCCAGCCACCAACTACAGCTACGACCAGGCCAACCGCCTCACCGCCTACAACAACGGCAACCCACCCACCGCTGCCACGTACACCTACAACGGCGTCGGGCTGCGCATGAGCAAGACGGTGGGGGGCATTCTGGAGCCTTTCGTGTGGGACGTGGCCGAAGGCTTGCCCCTCCTGCTCAAAGACGGTACAACCCGCTACATCTACGGCCCCGGTACCCTACCTCTGGAGACGATAGACGCATCAGGGCAGGTGCTCTACTACCACCATGATCAGTTGGGCAGCACACGCTTGCTGACAAACTCCTCAGGGGCAGCAGCGGCTACGTACACGTATGATGCCTACGGCAACGTTACGGCGAGCACAGGCAACGTTGCCAACCCCTTCGGTTATGCGGGGCAATACACCGATGCGGAGTCGGGGATGCAGTACCTGCGGGCGAGGTATTATGACCCGAGTACGGCGCAGTTTATTAGCCGCGACCCCATAACCACTCTAACTAGAAACCCTTACGGATACGTGGGCGGTAGTCCCCTAAATAGAACAGATGCAAGTGGGCTCTGCTCTTGGAATCCATTTGACTCTGACTCCTGTGAAATAGCTGTACCTGCACGTGCAGTCGGGAATTTTGCTGACAATACAGCACAGTTCTTCAACGAAAACGCCCCAATGATTAGCAATATTGCAGGAGTAGTTCAAGATGTGGCGCAAATTGCAATTCCTGTCTGTATCGTTCTATCTGCTGGCGCTTGCATATTGCCAGCGAGTGCGATAGCGCTAGGGGCCGGTTTGTTGAGAGTTCGAGCTGATATGTACATCTCTTACAATCGGAGTGAACGTGAATACGCGCAGCTCGGATCTGATACCGGCATCGGGCTGCTGGGCAGCTTTGGAGAAGCACTTACCTCTAGATGCCCAGCCGCTGGTCCAGCCTTGAGCATATCTAGCGGAGAAATGGGGGTTGTAGGCGCATACTTTGGTTATATGGATTTGTGGAATAAGTTCGTCCTAAGAAAATGGAACTGAAAAGTGCTGATCGCGCCAGCACTGGGAACCAGCCAGGTCAAGCAGGATGAGCAGAGGGGAACGTCCAGGTCGCTCGGCCCGCGAAGCCATAACCCTAAGGCAGACAGGTCGCGTCAGCCTTAACCCACAACTACCTTCCGCGCCATCCAGGGTGCTGAACGACCATTATGATAATCCTGAGACTAACGCCACCACTTTCAGGAGTTTCCGAACCAGCTAGGCTGCAAGCGCCTGTCGTCTGAGCATCAAGCGGGTCATTGACCAGTATATCCAAGCTTCGCTCAGAAAGGGTAATGCAATGAAACCTTTCCGCATCGTCTCATTCGCGCTCATCGTTCTCGCTGTAATGTTGCTGCTCGACCAGAGCAGCGGCAGCAACGTGCAAGCCGCACCCCATTCTGTCGTCGCTCAATTTAGTGCGCTCAACCCTGGCAACCCGCCCGCGACCCCCTGCCAGGTATCTAATCAGGTGGTCAACGGTGATTTCGAGAGCGGCGCGTTCGCACCCTGGGTGATTAGCGATACTAACCCCAGCGCGGTCGTGACTACTACCCAGCATCAAAGCGGCAGCTACTCGGCGATACTGGGTTCCAGCAGTGGTGCTGAGGCGCTCGGCGATTCCAGCATCTATCAGGCCATCACTGTACCGGCGGGTGGAGCACAACTCAGCTACTGGTACCGACCGCTGACCCAGGACACCGTCGAGTTCGACTGGCAAGATGCCTATGTCGCGAATGCCAGCGGCGCGATCCTCGCCACCATCATGCACGTGGCTGTGAACGACCAAACCTGGAAGTACCAGGCCTTTGACCTAACGCCATACGCGGGCCAGACGGTGCGCATTGTGTTTCTTGTTCACCAGGATGGCTTCCTCGACAACACCGCAATGTACGTTGACGATGTGACCGTCCAGGACACCAGTGTTTGCGGCACACCAACCCCTCCGCCCATACTGACGACCCCAACTCCACAACCGACGCTTTGCCCCAATCTGTTCGTGGACATCTACACCAACATCTTCTTTCATGCCATCAACACACTCAACTGTCGTGGCGTGGTCAACGGCACAGATAGCACTCACTACGGTCCAGGCAGCACCTCGACGCGAGGACAGTTCGCCAAGGTGGTGGTACTCGGCTTCGGCTATACCCTGTACACCCCACCGGGCAACCCCGACTTCACCGATGTGCCACCCGGCTACTTTGCTTACGCCTTCATCGAGACCGGCTTCCACAACGGTATCCTCAGCGGCTTCGACCCCGCTGGTTGCGCTGCACACAATGCCGCCTATCCTTGCTACCTGCCCAACCTGCCGATTACCCGCGGGCAGCTTACCAAGCTGGTGGTTGCTGCGGCGGGCTACCCATTGTTCACCCCAGCGGGCGGGCAGCAGACCTTCAGCGATGTGCCACCCAGCAATGTGTTCTTCGTCAGCATCGAGACGGCGCACAACAAGGGCGTAATCAATGGCTACCCCAATGGCACCTTCCGCCCCAACAATAACATCCGCCGCGACGAGATGGCGCAAATCGTCTACACGGGAGTGACTACGCCCTTATCAGTAAAGTTGACAGCCAAACTGGAACACCCTAAAGCGGGAGAAACCTGCATGGCTGACTGACAACGGGCGTGTTGGCACGGTGGTTGAGAGGTGTGGGCAAGGCATAAAGCTGCCTTGCCTACACTTTGCTTTAGCTCTGCCGAACTCTCTCATAACGCTGCTCCTCTGCTCGGTGGCGTGCCACTGCCGCCTCAATTAGCTCGTCGGCAGAGGTTTGGTCGATCAACCCTGCACCCCACAGCGCTTCCAGAGTTTCACGCTGGGCCTCGCCAATGGCATACTCGAATGCCTCCACGCCGAACCCGTCATTATAATCGGCCAGGTAATTGGCGTTCGAGGTCGTCACGTGGCCGGGGGTTATCAACTTCCCCTCGCCTGCGATATGCTCAAACACCAGGTTCGGGCGCTTCAGCAGCCCCTCTCGTCGGACAGCATTGAATGTCTCAGCCTGGGCGGCCAGGATGCAGGCCGCGAATGCCGCTTCGCCATACATCTGCGCCAGCTGCCCCCACGTGTGCCGACTGGCTCCGCCCGCCGACTTGTCGGGCAGGCCTAGGGCTTCCAGTAGTCTGCTGATGTTCATCGCGTCTCTCCTTCTCTTGTCTAATCGTCCATCAAGCGATGGCTGGCTATGGCTCTCGAAGTCGGTTCGCAAAGGTGGCAGCACCCCATGTGGCAAAATCCGCATTCGTCAAGGACACAGCGCGAAGAAGGCAAGCGGGTGCGCCCGCTTGCGTCGCGCGCTTGGCCGATCCCGAGCACTTATCTAGCACATGGATTCGCTTTCGCTTCGCTTGATTAGCTATGCGTTTATGGGTGGGTTGCAAGATTATCCCAGCCTGGAAGCCCCGCCAATGTCACTTCCGCTTGCACAGGGTATCGCCACCCTATATATCGCCATTGCCTGAGTTTGCCGTATCGACTTGGCTAACGTCTGTCGCAGCCCTCCCCGCGCCGCCACCAGCTATCAGCCGCTGCGCTTCCGCCATCAGCCGCGGCTCTACCGTCTGCCTCGCCCGCAGTTTAGACGACTATGGGCGGTGGCGTCGCTCGATATCCCAGCCAGACTCTATGCCCTCACCAGACTCTTGCCGCTGTCTCCGCGCCGCAAACACTCTACCAACTGTCCCCTGCCGGGAGGGGGAAAGTTAGCAATGGAGAATCTGTATATATGTGGCAGTCCGTTTAGCCTCAAAATAAGCCTATTTTGCGAATGCATAACGAAAACAAAACGAATGCAAAACCAATGGCTGTTGTGCGCTAGTTGGTGGGGGCGCTACTTGATGATGCACCTTGTCGGATTCTGGGCAAACCAAAAAGGCCCGCCCCGATTGTTGGGTTGGGCCTTTTCTATAAGCTGAGAGGCAGATTGGTAAGTTGAGAGGCAGCTTGCTGGCATTGCGTCGCTGCCGCCATTGGCTGAACACCTCGGCCATCACCGCAGTGTGGCACGCGGTGCTGGTGCAGAAGCAAGCCAGCCTTGTGTGACGGGACATGGCTTCGATGAATGACTGGCGGAACTCCTTGTCATACGCCGCGTTGAGCCGATGCCTCAGATATTCCCTGTAGCACGGCAGCGTTGCGCTGGCGGTTAGGTGTTTCTCCATACATACCGGGCAATTCGGCGCATCGGCACCGAACTTGACCGGGTTGCCAAGCCAGCCGTATTGCCCTGGCTTCTCAGTTACCACCCCACCGCGACCTCTGCCGCAGTAAAGCGTACCGGCAGGCGCCTGTCCGTTCCTGATCGGTACCAGGACGAACCCGCCAGCCAGTTGTATTTCGGTTGCGACCATCTTCACTGCGATGCCGTTAGGTGGGGTGACCTCAACTGCCACTCCTATCTCCGAAAGCTGCTTCGCTCCGGCATTGATGAGCGGCTCGACTTCGTTCCATTCGAGTTCGCCCTCGCCGCAGCCAAGCGCGGGGATAGCAACCGAGGTAATGCCCTGCTCGATTACTTCCCTGATGACCGCTTGCATTGCGCCGCGCACCCAGATTAGGTGGCTGCGCTCACGCCAATGTTCTTTGGTCGGCGCGAGGATGATGCTCTTGCCTTCGACCTGGACGGTCATGGCCTGGGCAACCCCCTCATCGCCGACTTCGAGATAGCCGAGGGCGCACGCAGCGCGGTAGGGATTGTACAGCGCATCGCCGTACTTGCGTTTCGCCTCTAGAGCCAGACCCTTCCCCATCGCCCCGACTGTGTTGACGGGGATGACGATGGCCTGAGTTTCTGACTTGAAGATGTCTATCATTTTCTTGCCTACCTTTCTTAGTAGCAAAGGAGGCAAGGCCAGCTGGCCCCGCCCCCTCTGCCTGGTTGTCCGCCGAGGGGGCGGGTTTGTAGCTGGTTTAGTTCGCCATCGTCAGCCGACGACGCGCTGATGCGGGCAGCAGGAGCATTAGCCTTGCTGCCGCGTCCCTGCGCTCGGCTTCAGTCGGCTCGGGTTCGGGGCAGAAGAACGGCCCTTGCAGGGTCTTGTTCCTATCTCCGTAACCCGGCTCGTCGGGCGCAGGCACTGGTGCCAGCGGGCGGGTGACCTGCTTAAGCTCGCCCAGCCGGGACTTAGCGAGGAACAGTCGCCTGGCGGCGGCCTTCGTTTTCTCCGCCCAGCACTCGTCTTCCACGATCATCACCCCGCCATTGTTGGCAAGGGTGAAGCGGCGGATTGATGCGGCCTTCAGGCTCTGCCAGGCGGCGGCGCAGGTTTCTACCTGCTCCTGGGCCATGGCAATTAGCCTGGTCAGCCGCTCTTGCGCGGTCTGGCGCTTTACCCTGGTCGCTGGAGACTGGTAGGCTGCGGCACGCTGAAACATCCAGTGTGCCGTCGCCGTGTCGCCCTGCTTGAGGGCGATTAGCCAGGCTACCAGTTGCGCCTTGCGGGTAGAGCATGGCGCGGTATCAGCACGGGGAGCCGTTTCCTGGGCCACAGGGCTGCTGGCGTTCACCAGTCCCGCTTCCCGCTTGCGGGCCTCCCACTTCTGCCCAACCCTACCGTAGCAGGTGGTGCAGACGTACTTCATTGCGTACTTTGTACCCCACTTCGTACGGTAGGTGCTGGTCACCACGATGTCGGCGATGCTGCCCGCACAATCGTGGTGGCAGATGCTGCACGTGGGTGGGTGCTGCCTGGTTTGCTTCTTCGCGTTCACCTTGCTTTGCCCACGTTCGCTCCTGGCGTAGACCCAGGCGACGGCCTTCTCGCCAGCCTTCGGGTCTCGCAGCTCCATGCGCACCGCCTGGGTGCGGTCGAGTTGCTCGCGGCGGGCCTCGAGGCTATCGGCCAGGCGCTGCCGGTGCTCGGCAGTCTGGGAGCAGCGGTAGCACACCCACAACCGCGGCACGGTGCCGGGGTGGTTGGTCATCCAGGGTTGGGCGAGATACTTCCAGTCCTTGAACGAGCTGCTGCCCCAGCGCAGGATTTCGTGTCCGCACTGGTAACAGCGGTGGTGGACTGCCGATGGCGAAGGCGGCTCGTTGTCACCGTAGATGTGGTGAATTTGCCCATCCTCATCGGGGCTGGCAGGTGGTAGCGGCATTGCCGCCATCTTCCCCCGTGCCGCCTCTTCGATTTGC
>QHBQ01000177.1 GCA_003243865.1 Candidatus Chloroheliales bacterium
TCGGCACCCAGCGCAGCCTGGTGACGGTGACGATTGCCCACATTGTCTTCAACATCCCCTTCGTGGCGGTTATCGTCCGCGCCCGGCTGCACGGCTTCGACAAGCGGCTGGAGGAGGCGGCGATGGACCTCGGTGCCAACGAGCTTGAGACCTTCCGCCGCATCACCCTGCCGCTGCTAATGCCTGGCATCATCGGCGGCGCGCTGATGGCCTTCACCCTCTCGATTGACGATGTGATCGTCACCCAGTTCACCGCTGGTCCGAACAGCACCACCCTGCCGCTGAAGATCTACGACACGGTAAAGGTAGGCATCACCCCGGAGGTGAACGCAGTCAGCACCCTGCTGCTGCTGGCGAGCATCGTGCTGGTACTGGGATCGCTACTCTTGCAGCGTGAGAAGAAGGGGAAGTAGAAAAGACGTAAGCTGGAGTAAGCAATGGCGACAATGCGGATTGACCAATTTATCAGCAGCCACCAGCGCGACTGGGGTGAGCTTGAAGCGTTGCTGCGGCGGGTGCGCGGCGGCAATATGCGCGCCTTGAGTGCAGTCGAACTTGAGCACCTTAGCCAGCTATACCGCCACGCCTCAGCTGACCTGGCCCTAGCAAGGCGCGACTATCCCCGCGATGCGGTCACTGCCTACCTGAATCGGCTGGTTGCCAGCGCCCACCCGGTCATCTACTATCGCGAGGCGTTCAGCCTCAGCCGCCTGCGCCGCTTCATCACCACCACCTTCCCCCGCCTCTTCCGCGCCACCTGGGGCTACACCCTGACTGCTTTCCTGCTCTTCTTCATTCCCGCGCTGGCCTGCTTCACGGTCGTGTTGGTGGATGAGCGCGCCGCCATCACCCTGCTCGGCCCCGACGCCGCCTACAATGTGATTGACAACTTCAAGCGCGGCGAAATCTGGACGCATATCCCGCTGCCGGTGCGCCCCGCCGAGTCGGCCACGATTATGACCAACAACATTCGGGTCATCTTCATCGCGCTAGCGGGCGGGATGCTGTTCGGCACCCTAACCGTCTTCATCCTGGTGGCGAACGGCATCATGCTAGGCGCGATCTTCGGGCTGGCCTGGCGCTACAACATGATCACCCCCTTGCTCAGTTTCATTGCCGGACACGGCTTCATCGAGCTATCGGTCATCTTCCTTGCCGGTGGGGTCGGGCTGATGCTGGGCGATGCACTGCTCCGCCCCGGCCCGCGCAGCCGCGTCGAGGCACTTTCGCTGGTGGCGGGCAAGGCCATCCGCCTGGTCATTGGCGGCGCGCTGCTGCTGGTCATCGCTGGCACCATCGAGGGTTTCTTCTCGCCTGCCTACAGCCTGCCGCCCTGGGTGCATTACACGGTTGGGCTGCTCACAGCGGTGCTGCTGTACGGCTACTGGCTGTTTGCGGGGCGGGAACGAAAGCGCGAGGCATGAGGCATGAGTGCTGTAGAGGGGTGTGACGCACGCCCTGCAACCCAGCGATAATGCTCATCGCAGGCGCGAATCTTGACATAGGGGCGAATCGCATACGCCCTGCTGCCCGGCCACAATGTCCATCGTAGACAACAATGCCGAACCTACAACCGACCTCATCCGCTTATCCGCTTTTACGAATCCGCTAGCCGCCTTCCCCACGCAACCATCAGCGCAATCCAAACGTTATAATGAAGCAATCAAGCCCCACGCCTAAAGGAGATGCGCAAATGAGCAAGCCTGGGATGCACGTGTTGCTGGGTGTTAGCCTGATGCTCTTGCTGGGCGGCTGCGACAGCTCGGCTGGCGAAGTGCAGCGCACTCCCACCACGCCCGCCGCTACTTCACAGCCTGCCTCGCCAACCCCCACCGCCCTGGCGGATATTCAGCACGGCTCCGACCTCCTTCCTGGTCCGCCGCCGACCTACGATGCTGCGCCCCGGCCCGATACCCATACCACCAGCGCGGCAAAGTTGCTGGGAACTGGAGTGGTTAATTGGCCGGTGGCGGCTGGCCCATATCTCTTCTGGGTGGAGAAGCGTGGC
Organism: Candidatus Chloroheliales bacterium; assembly: GCA_003243865.1. The sequence continues at coordinate 2,009 of QHBQ01000177.1, forward strand.
AGCGATCAAGCAATCTACGGCTACGATGTTGCGGCTCAGGCTCAGTTTATCATCACCAGCGCGCTCAGGCCAGATGCGGGGTATGGGCTGCTGACCGATGGCCAAACTCTGCTCTGGGCAGAGAGCATCATCACCGACGAAAACGCCAATCCGCTGTACAACATCTACGGCTACGACTTGACGGCGCACCGTCCAATCTCCCTCACCGTTGCGCCTGGGGCCAGAACCAATGCGTATAATCTCGCCTTCGACAACGGCACCCTGTTCTACGCGGATAATACGCCATCGCATTACGGCCTGTATGCTCAGGACATCTTCAGTGGGCAAGAGCGACTGATCAGCCGCTGTGGTGGCGGGCCGATGGCCGCCGAAGGTACGTTGGCTTGGGGTGAACCAGTAGACGGATGTAGCGGCCAGGCTTACAGCAACAGTAGTGGCAATAGCTCTTGTTGCCTCGCGCCAATCAAGACCGCGCTGCACCTGCTCAAGCTGGACGGCAGCAAGGAAGACACCGTACTTACCAGCTCCTATGGCAACATCAGGTACGCCGTGTCGGGCGACAGGATTGTCTGGTCTATCTACAGTGTCGAGCAGCCCGTAGATGACGAGGGCGTTTACCTCTATGACATCGGCAGCGGCAACCGCCAGCGCATCTTGTCGCAGGCAGGCTATGACCCGCTCGTCGACGGCAACAAGGTGGTATGGAACAATCAGCCCACTGAGCAGAGTCCGGCTTGGACCGTAACCAGCTATGACATCGGTACTAGCGTAACTTCACTCGCGGTCAAGGAGAGCGTGAACTGGACTGAAGGCAGAGCGATTGCCGCGCCGAACAAGCTGGTCTATACTATGACCCCGCTGTCAGGCGAGAGCAAGGCCTATCTAATCAGCCT
>QHBQ01000300.1 GCA_003243865.1 Candidatus Chloroheliales bacterium
AACGTGCGCGACTTCCTGCCCGTACCGCTGGAGTGGGTGGCGATTGCGGTCGCCGCGCTCGGCCTTTTCTTCCTCGTCTCCTACTTCCTCTACGTCAGCAAGAGCCTATTCGTCTCGGTGCATGGCCGCCCGCTGATTACGGTCAGCATCAGCGGCTACCGCCCCCGCAACCTCGACGATGTGGACAGCTTCATCAACGCGCTGGCTGCCGCAAAGGACGCGACGGTGGAGCACGAGACATGAGTGGGGTATCGTAGGGGCGCACTGACGTGCGCCCGTGCAGTTACCTGACATTCGTAGGGGCGCAGATTTATCGCGCCCATCCGTTTTACACCAACACTGTGCTGGATTGATATAAGAAGCAGAGAAGAAGGAGCAGAGGCATGATGAAGCAGAGAAGTGGGTTTCAAGCAGTTAGAGGCACAGTGCTGGGTTTGGCGCTGCTGGCACTGGCGTTCAGCCTGGTTGCAGGCGGCGCAACCGATGCGGCGCGGGCCGGAGCGGTAAGCCAGCCCATGTTGAGCAAGAGCCAGCAGCTGAAGCCGCCAGCGGACAACTTGCCACCAGCGGCACACGCCAACCCGTTCCGCCCTGGCCCGGTCGAACCGCCCTTCGGTGCCGACGTGCGGGTGATTACCGATACCACCACTCTCGCCCACAACGAGCCAAGCATCTCGGTCAACCCCGCCAACCGCAACAACATCGTGGCTGGCTCGAATGACTACCGCGAGGGCGGCAGCAACGCCATCCACGCCTATTACTACCTCAGCGACGACGGCGGCCAGACCTGGAGCAACGGCAGGCTGCCCGGCCTGGTTCCCTTGCCCGAGATCCAGGGCGATATGGCGGTGGCGTTCGGCCCCGACAACTGGGTTTACTACAACTTCCTCAATTTCAACCGCAACACCAGTGACCCCCAGGATGGTGTGTGGGCCTCGGCCTCGTCGGACGGCGGCCATACATGGGGCAACCCGGTCGAGGTTGCCAACGGTTACACCACATATAGCACCGACAAGGAGTACATCGCCGCCGACAATAGCAGCAGCGTCTATCGCGGCAACGTCTATAGCTGCTTCACCGACTTCAACACCGGCGGTGGCACGATCAGGCTCAACCGCTCCACCGATCACGGCCAGACCTGGAGCAGCCCTGCGCTGAATATCGGCACCAACAGCGATCAGGGCTGCGACCCGGCGGTGGGGCCAAACGGCGAACTCTACGTCGCCTATGCTGGCACGGTGGGCGGCAATGATATGGTCATCAACAAATCCACCAACGGCGGGGTCAGCTTCAATGGACCGCACCGCATCAGTTCCTATCAGGACATTGGCAGCCCGCCGGGCGGCTACCGCGCCAGTTCCTTCCCCAGCATCGCGGTCAACCCCACCAACGGTGATCTGCACGTGGTCTGGCCCGACTCTCGCTTCGACGGCAAGGCTGACATCCTCTATAGTCGCAGTATCGATGGCGGACTAACCTGGTCTAACCCGAGTGTGCTGAACGATGATGGCACCGCTCACTGGCAGTTCATGCCCTGGGTCAGCGTCTCGCCAAGCGGTGCGGTTGGCGTGTCGTGGAACGATACCCGCAACGACCCCATTAACCGCAACTACGATGAGTATTACGTGCAGTCGAACGACGATGGTCTAACCTGGACGCGCAACTATCGGGTCAGCACCGTGACCTCGCCGCCGCCAACCCTGGTGGGCAACTTCATCGGCGACTACACCGGCCTGGTGCTGGACGATCTATATGTCCACCCCATCTGGACCGACGCCCGCGAGGGCAACACCGTCATCTACACCAACCGCGCGCTGATTAGCGACTTCAGCGGCGGCACACTCACTCCGAGTCCGACTACAGTGGCAACCAACACGCCCGTGCCTACCAGCACCCCAACCGCGACGAGCACCTCGCTGCCAACCAGCACACCAGTGGCAACCAATACGCCACTACCAACCGATACGCCGGTTGCTACCAGCACGCCAACCGCTGTGCCAGCAACTAGTACGCCCACAACCGTGCCAGCCACCAGTACGCCTACCCAAGCGCCAGCCAGCCCCACGCCCACTGATTGCCCTAACCACTTCGTGGACATCAATGGCAACGTCTTCTACACTGCTATTCACTATCTGTTCTGTAACAATATTACTCAAGGCACAGACTCTACCCACTTCCAGCCTGCTGGCACAGCCACGCGAGCCCAGTTTGCCAAGCTCGTCGTCCTTGCCTTCGGCACACCGTTCTACACGCCGACTGGCAACCCTGACTTCACCGATGTGCCGCCCAGCTACTGGGCCTACGTGTTTATCGAGAGCGGCTACCATGCTGGCATCCTTAGCGGCTTCGACCAGGCGGGCTGCACTGCGCACAATGCTACCTACCCCTGCTACCTGCCCAACCTGGCGATTACCCGTGCCCAGCTTACCAAGCTGGTGGTCAACGCCGCCCACTACACCTTGATTACCCCGACTAGCGGGCCGAGCTTTGTTGACGTGCCACCCAGCAACGTCTTCTACGTCAGCATCGAGAC
>QHBQ01000276.1 GCA_003243865.1 Candidatus Chloroheliales bacterium
GTCCAGACCGCCGTCGGCGTTGCAAACCACCTCCGCTGCTTCGATGGTGCAGCCGCCCATGAACACGGCGAGGCGGGCGAACAAGGCTTTGTCGCGGTCATCGAGCAGGTTGTAACTCCAATCAATCAGGTTGCGTAGGGTCTGCTGGCGCTGGGGTAGGTTGCGTGCGCCGCCGGTGAGCACCTGCAAGGCGCTCTGCCCCTGCCGCCCGGCGAGGCGGCTGGCAATCGCTTGCGGAGTGAGCAGCTTGATGCGGGCGGCGGTCAGTTCGATTGCCAGCGGCAGGCCATCAAGGTGTACACATATCTCCGCTACTGCGGTCGCGTTCTCTGCGCTGATGACAAAGCTGGGTTTGGCTGCCCTGGCCCGCTGGGTGAAAAGGGCAATGGCAGTATACTGCTCTAGCTGTTCTGCGGAGGGCAAATGCTTGAGGTCGGGCAGACCCAGCGGCGGCACGGGGTACTCTCGCTCGCCGTAAACCCCCAGACTTACCCGGCTGCTGGTCAGCGCCTTCACCTTTGGCGCAGCCTTAAGCAGTTCAGCAATCTCAGAGGCGGCGGCGATGACCTGCTCGAAGTTGTCCAGCACCAGCAGCATCTGCTTGCCGCTGAGGTAGTCCTTTAGGGTGTCGAGCAAGCTCTGCCCGCCGCCCTGGTGGAGATCAAGAGTTTGGGCAATGGTGGGGATAACCAGGTTGGCATCGGTGATGCTCTCCAGCGCGACGAAGAACACCCCATCAGGGCAGTCGGTCAGGGCGAGGCGGGCAACCTCTATGCTGAGGCGGGTCTTGCCGGTGCCGCCCGGCCCGGTGAGGGTGAGCAGGCGGGTATGGGGTTGGCGAAGCAGGTCGAGGACTGCGGCGATTTCGCGTTCGCGTCCGATGAAGGGGGTGGCTTGCAGCGGCAGGTTGTTACGGTTTTCAGTGTCGGTCATGGTTTTCTACCTGAGTCCTCAAGCTGCTTTGCGCTGAATGGCCGCGTGTACAGCTTATCCAGCGACGTTTCCTGATAATCCCCATTCAGGTTGGCGAGGACTATAGGCAAGGTTGGGTTGAACTCGGCTAGCATCTGGCAGCAGGCACCGCAGGGTGGGCTAAGGTGATCGGCGGCGACATCGGTGGCGACCGCGAGGCGCAACGGTTGGCGGCAGCCACCCGCGATTGCCGCCAGCAGCGCGCTCCGCTCTGCGCAGATGGTCGAGCCGTAGGCGGCGTTCTCCACGTTGACCCCGACGTAGACCTTGCCATCATCACCGAGCAGCGCAGCGCCCACCTTGAAGCCGGAGTAGGGGGCATAGGCGCGCTGGCGTACGGTGATTGCCGCGACCACCAGCGCATCGTGGTTGTCGCTCATTGGCGCGGCTCCTCATGGTTGGTGGGCGGCGCGGCGCTGCCACCGGGCATCCCGCCTGGCACGCTGCCCAGCAGCGCCGCGGTTCCGTCATCGGCAGGCGGGTTGCGATCGCCGCTGCTGTTCGCGCTCTGACGCGCTGCCTCGTCGCGGGCCGCCTGCTCGGCGATGGGGTCTACCACAGTCAGGTGCAGCTTGCGCAGGCGGCGACCCTCGGCGCTCTCCACCACGATGCGCACGCCATCTACCGTGAGCGAGTCGCCCACCACCGGGATGCGCCCCAACCGGTCGAACACCAACCCGCCCAGCGAATCGTAATCCTCCGCCGCCCAATTCACCCCTAGCTCCTCGTTGACATCATCGAGCGGCAGCCGCGCGTCAATCGTGTAGTCGCCCTTGCCCAGCTTGACGATGGCGGTCTCCTCCTCATCGTACTCGTCGTGGATCTCGCCGACGATCTCCTCCAGCAAATCTTCAATCGTGACCAGCCCGGCGGTGCCGCCGTACTCGTCGAAGATAATCGCGATCTGGGTGCGCCCCTGCTGCATCTCGCGCAGCAAGTCGTCCACCTTCTTCGACTCCGGCACGAACAGGGCCGGGCGGAGCAGGCTCATCACGTTGAAGCCGCTGTGATCGCTGCCCTGGCGTAGCACCCTGAGCAGGTCTTTGGCGTGGAGGATGCCTTTCACGTCGTCAATCGTCTCCTCATAGACCGGCAGACGGCTATAGCCCGCGTCCAGCACCTCATCCAGCACCTCGTCCATGGTCGCGTCGCTGGCAACCGCCACGATGTCGGTGCGCGGCACCATCACCTCGCGCACCAGGGTGGCGTGGAACTCGACCAGGCTTTCAATCATCTCCTGCTCTTCGGGCGGCTCGACCTCATCCTCGCTGCTGAACAGGGCGAGCACCTCTTCCTCCAACCCGCTCGGCCTGGACACCGGGTGGCGACCCAGCAAGCGCAGGATCAGCCGACTGAGCGCCAGGAAGGGGATCAGCACTATATCGCCGATGGCGTGCATGATGCCGAGCGGCACGATCATGTTCAGGGCCATCCGCTCCGGGTCGTAGCTAGCGGCGGTGCGCGGCAGGGTCACGCCCAGCAACACCACCGCCGCCGATGCGCCGACCACCACTGCCCAGGTGTCGAGGCCGCCACTCAGCCGCGCCGCGGTGCGGCCAATCAGCGCGCTGGCAACCAGCAGCGACACCGCGCTGGTCAGTTCCGCGCCGGAGATGTGGCTCTGGCGCGTCTCGATGATCTGGTTTAGTCGCTCCACCCGCTGCGGCTCAATCTCGGCCAGCACGCGCAGGCGCACGCGACTGATGCCGCTCAACGCCGCCTCGGAGGCGACCGCGTAGGCGAGCAGCGTGGTGCAGAGGGCAATCCCCACTATCGCAATCCAGTCTTCGAGCGCCAACTTCGTACCCCTCACCCTAACCCTCTCCCCCGGCGGGGAGAGGGGGGGGATTATCACCCTAACACCTCGCCCCAAAGGGGGAGAGGTTTGTCTCCCCTCCCACCGGGAGGAGCTGGGGGTGGGTGCGTGCCGCCCTGTACTCCCCCACCCAGCCTCCCCCTTTGGGGGAGGGGTTTGTCTCCCCTCCCCCAAAGGGGGAGGGGCTAATCAGCGGAACAGGGTGCTGACCGAGAGATCCTTGTGGATGTGGACAATCGCATCGGCGAGCAGCGGCGCAACGGTGAGGATGTGGAACTTGCC
>QHBQ01000311.1 GCA_003243865.1 Candidatus Chloroheliales bacterium
TGACCTGACCCAGAAGGGCTTCGGCTTCGGCGGCTTTGGTGAGCACGGCTTCGGCGGCAACGATAACGACAGCGACGATACCAATAACGGCACTGCCCCTAACCCGTCCGCCACTCCCGGCAGCGGCAACACCAACTAAGCAACGCTACAGCATGAACATGAGGGTGGGAACGCAATGCGCTCCCACCCTTTGTTTTTGGAAGAGGCTTGCCGCTTTGGAAGCGACTAAGGACCAACCACGCCTTTGTAGACAATCTGGGCCATCTCGTCGCGGCGGATGCTATTGTTTGGCCTGAATGTGCCATCGGGATAGCCGCTGACCGCCTCATGCAGGCGGGCGGTCTCGATGTAAGCGAAGAAGACATTTGAGGGCGGCACGTCACTGAAGCTAGGCGTTCCCGGTGTGGTAAGTACGTAGTGGGCCGCGCCAGCGACAAGTTTGGTGAGCTGCCCGCGAGTGATAGCCCGGTTGGGCAGGTAACAGGGGAAGGTCGCGCCGCTGCTCTGGCAGGTGGCCTGGTCAAAGCCGCTGAGGATGCCCTGCTGGTAGCCAGTTTCGATATAGACGTAGGCAAAGTAGGAAGGCGGAACGTCGCTGAAGGATTGCGTGCCACCAGCGGGTGTAGAGAGTGGCAGGCCGAAGCCTAGCACCACCACCTTGGCAAACTGGCCGCGCGTGGATGTTCCCGCTGGGCTGTAGTGGGTGGCGTCAGTGCCGTTCACCACGCCCTGGCAATAGAGCTGCTGGATTGCGATATAAAAGACGTTGCCCGCGATGTCTACGAAAGGGATCGCGCAGCTGGTCGGGGTCGGTGACGGCGGCGGCAGGTTGCTAATCTTCAGGGCAACGTCGGTGATGAAGTCAGGAATCGCCAGCTGTTGCGTGCCAGCGGCAACCTGCAGAGTGGCGAGTACCTGCCCGGTCGCGGGCGAGAGCCAGGTAGCGGTGCCAGCCGCCTGTGGCGCGACGGTCACACTTACTCCCCTGGTAGTGGTAGAGTGGTTGGTGTAGCTGTGCAGGTAAGCGGCGTAGGTAGTTGGTGAGGTTAGCGCGTAGCCGCGCACCAGGTCGGGGCGAGTTACGGTCAGGGTGGTTGTCACCGCCTGCGAGTCAAAGTCGCGAGTGAAGTCCTGGAGCACCCGCAGGTAACCGCGCTCCTCCGGCCCCAGGTAGATGTTGGCCGCACCCGAATTGTGGTAATCCTTGGCGAAGCTGGTATTCCAGAAGATAAACACCCCTTCAGCAAAGAAGGCGGTCCAGCTGCGTAGCCGCATCCTGAGCGCCGAGCGGTCGTCCCAGTTCTGCACCGAGTTGCCCTGCTCCCCCACAATCACCGGCTTGCCGTGCGCCTTCCAGCTGGCAAAGTTGTCCCAGGTTATGCTATCGGAGGTGAACTCATCCTCCCTCTGATACCAGTGCGGCGAGTTGATGTCAATCACGCTCAGAGCAGGTTGGGGATTGCTTGTGCTAATCCGGTGCTGATAAGGGTCACGACTGCGTAGGTAGGTGGCAACCTGGGTGTACCAGTCGGCGCTGACATCTGATTCGTTCATCAATTCCCAGAAGTCAATGTAAGCGCCGTAGCGGTCAACCACGTATTTGACGTAGCGCTCGATGGCAGCAAGCTGCTGCGGGGTGGGGGATTGAGGGAATGGTGGGCTGCCGAAGATGGTCATATAGGTGCGAAAGCCGTGCTGGCGTAGCTTCTGCACCAGTTGGTCGCCTGCCTGCCCTTCGGGTACAAGGTAGACGTTGCCGGTTGTATCAATTGTCTGGTAAAGGTTGAAGGCGCAGTTATTTACGCTCCAGCGGAAGAGGTTGACCCCGGCCCGGTTGTAGGCGCTCATATAGGTGTCAATATCGGTGCGCCAGCCCTGCTCGTCACCGGGCCGCCGGAATTCGCCATCGAAACCCCAACCGAGCAAATCACTGGCAATGCAATCACCGATGCCAATCGGATCGTAGGATGTGCCGTTATCGAACACCCAGCGATAGGGGTTGGTGGGATTCTGGCGCACGAAGCCGGGCCAGGTGGATTCCACTACGGTAAAGCTACCCGAGGCCGAGGTGCCATTGGTGCCATCGCTGAGTACCGCCTGCCACGACCAATCTCCCATCTCGGCAGGAGCAAAGCGCGCCTTCCAGGTATTCGCGGCGTAGTAGAAACCGCCGACTATCGTCTGCTGATTCGAGGGTGAGGTCAGGGTCATCGTCACCGCCACCTGCTCCCAGGGGTTCTGATAGCCAGAGCTAGGCCAGGTAAGCGTCTGCTCGAAGATACTATAGCGAGGTACGGTCAGGGTAGGACGAGAGTGGACGGCAGGTGTTGCGCCGCTAGGTAGATTGGTGAGGGTCAGCAGCAGGGTCAGAGCAAGGCCCAAGATGGCAAAAAGCGGCTTTGGCTTCATCACACAAACTCCTTCCGAATGTGGTTGAGGGTCTCCAATCGTAATGGTATATTAGCGTTTACGTTGTCAGCAGGATAATACTTCGCTTTTGCTGGTGAGTGGTGTCAGTTTTGTCCTCTGTTACTTAATCAATGGTGCTAGTTGCTGGGCTATGCTCAAAAAGGGAGGACCTGGGGCGTAGGGGCGCGGATTTATCGCGCCCTGGTGAGCGTGCTAGCACCTTGAACTAGCACCATTGATTACTTACTGCGGGCTGGTTGCACATGATGGGCAATCAGGTTATATCAGCCTCTTTGCCAGGCTACTCGCCAGCAACCAGCTTCGCCGAGCGCAGTCGC
>QHBQ01000149.1 GCA_003243865.1 Candidatus Chloroheliales bacterium
TACGGCCCGACTAACCTCTACAACTATCGTCCCTACTTGCCGCTGGAGGAGCGCGGTCGCACCTGGCAAGTCGTCACTCCGCCCGATTACCAGCCCAGCTCCTTCTTCCTCGGCGGTCAACCCTTCTGGCGTAAGCACGATGACCGCACTGGCAGCATTGCCAGCATCACGCCTGAGGCGGTGTTGGCCGCCGCTGAGGAGATTATGAATTGTGAAGAATGAATGTAAGACGAACTTGACGAACACCTCGTTTGCCACTGGCACTGCCCGCTCCGTTAGCCGGATGCGGGCGGTGTCGCGCACGATCAGGGCGTTCTGCGCCAGCCAGTCGAGTTCGCTAGCGAAGAAGCCTTCGGGCGGCACACCAAAACGGGCGTGGAAGCAGCCCAGGTCTACCCCCTCGCGCAGCATCCGCAAGCCGAGCATCATCGTCTCGCTTGCCTGCCCGCGGAGGTCGAGCGTCTCTTCCTTAATCGTGGATTTACCTTCATTGATGCGATTGATGTAGGCAGTGGGGGCTAGGATATGGTGATAGCGCCGCCCCGCAATATGGCCGTGCGCCCCTGGCCCGAACGCCAGCCAGTCGGCATTGCGCCAGTACGCCTTGTTGTGTTCGCACTCAAACGCGGGTGACTTCGCCCAGTTGCTGATCTCGTACTGCTGGTAGCCCGCCTCGGCCAGCCGCTGCCGCGTCCAGTCGTACATCGCGCCCGCCGCATCGTCATCCGGCACGCTCATCCGCCCCTGCTTGATGAACCGCGCCAGCGGCGTTCCCTGCTCCACGATGAGGGAATAGACTGACAGGTGCGGCACATCGAGGACGATTGCCCCCTCCAGGTCGCGCTGCCATTGCTGCTTGGTCTGCCCTGGCAGGCCGAAGATGAAGTCAAGGCTGAGGTTGTCGAAGCCAGCGGCGCGAGCCATCTGCACCGCCTCGCCAATCTCGCGGGCGCTATGGTGGCGGCCCAGCGTCACCAGCATTGCGTCGTCGAGGCTCTGCGCCCCCATACTCAGGCGGTTGAAGCCCGCCGTGCGTAGCCCGCGCAGCGCCGTCTCCGTCACCGTGCCAGGGTTAGCCTCGGTGCTGATCTCCGCATCCGCCGCCACCGCATAGTTGGCCCGCACCGTATCGAGGATCGCGGCAAGCTGCTCCGCCTCCAGCACGGTAGGCGTGCCGCCGCCGAAGAAGATGGTGCTTACCGGACGGGATTGCAGATTGCAGATTGCAGATTGCAGATTGGGGTTTGAAGCGGCATCTGCCTTGAGTGTGGTCGCCAACAACGCTGGAGTTTCAGCCACCTCCCTACAAAGCGCGTCCACATAGGCGGCAAACTGCCCTTCGCGGCCCACGTAAGTGTTGAAGTCGCAATAGATGCACTGCGCCTCGCAGTAAGGGATGTGGATGTAGATGCTCAGGCATGAGGCATGAGTGGCTGCTTGTGTAGCTTCCATAAAAATGACGCTTTCATAGCGTAGGGGCGCACTGGCGTGCGCCCACTCCGCTTTCAACTTTCAACTTTCAACTTTCAACTGGAAGCTAATAATTATGCTCGACCATCCGCCAGTGGATCATCGTCGCCAGCGAGATGATGGCGATAATGCTGGTCAGGGTAATCAGCCCATCGAAGCCAGCGGCAGTGGCGGCGAAGCCGCCGATTGCCCCGCCCAGGAATTGGCCGAGGCCGAGCAGCACCGAGTACGCGCCCATCACCGCGCCGCGATCGGTGTGGTTCTTCTCGCCGATCTGCACCAGCACGCTGAGGGCTGCCGGAGTGAAGCCGCTAAGAACCAGAAAGCCAATTACCAGCCCGCTGATAAGCAGCCAGTAAGACAACCCGCCCGCCGCCTGCGCATGGTTCATCGCGTATAGCACGGCGCAGGCGCCGCCCGCCCCTAGCAGCGATACCACCATCGCGGTGCTGGAGCGCATATGCGGCAGGATGCGCGTCCACAGCAGGATGCCGATGCTGAGCACAATCGCAAACGCGCCGAACAGGTAGCCGGTGCCGCCCCCACGGAAGAGACCGACCAGCAGTTGATGGGGGAACTTATCCTCCTTGTCGGCCAACATTCGTACCCCGTTGTTCGCCAGCACGCCGTACAGCGCGTTGACCGCAATCCAGGCGGGGGCGAACTCCCACAGGGTGCGGCTCTTGAGCAGGCCCAGCGGGTTGCGCTTGGCGGTCGCGGCTGGCTTCTCCTGAATATCGTGCGGCATTGCCCTGAGCATCAGCCAGGTGAGGACGTAGAGAACCGCCAGCGCAACGAAGCCCCACAGCTGTAGATAATCCCACAGCACCCCGCCCAGCAGTCCACCCAACGCCGTGCCGCCGACTACCGCTAGCTCGAAGTAGCCGACCGAACGCGCTCGCAAATGTGGGTCTTTGTTGCCAGCGGCAGATAGGTAACTGAGCGAGGCGGGCGTATTCGTCGCGGTGCTGAGGCCGCCCAGCATGCGGGTAACGAACAACAGTGGCACCACCACCAGCATCAGAGAAAACAGCCCTGCTACTGCCGTGAGCAGCACGCCCGCTGCGCCGAGCAGCGGGCCGGCCAACAGGTAAGGCCGCCAGCCCTGCTTGTCAATCCGCGTGCCGAAGTAGGGCGCGCCAACCAGCTCGCTGAGGAAGAATGATACCACGAGCAAGCCAGCAATCGCCGCCGACAGCGCGATGTGTGCGGTGAACAGTTGCAGCATCAGGCCGATCGCTGCGCCACCCGCCCGCATCAGCAGCGTGCCAGCGATGACTAGCCACAGCCCTACTCCCAGGCTCACCTTCGCCTTACGCTCCAGCTTCGCCTTATCGCCAGCAAGTAGGGTTGGAGCTGGCTCGGGAGCTTCACTAAGTATCGTCGCATCGCCAGGGGCGAGCATCTCCGCCTCGGTCGCTTCATCCAGGCCCACCCCGACGTTGATTGGCTCATCGGTCACATTCATTACTGCTAAATAACCTCCACCTTGATAGCTGCGCTTCAGAGACGATCGCCTATCCACGCCACTCCTATTATACCATACGTATATCGCAGCAGGGCGAGCAGCAGTTCGCCCCTACGGAAATGTGCCTGGTGGGCGCAACTGCGTAACTCCTACTTATATAACTTCTAGCTTGCCTTCTCCCGCAGCGGCAGGACCAGCGGGGCAGTCTCCTGGCGCACCTGTTCGCGCAGCCGGTCAATCACAATCAACTCGCCGCGCTCGTCGCGGTAGTACCAGTGCAGCCAGCCGTTGCAGGCAGGCAGGCCCGCTAGTTGGGCGCCCAGGCGGTGGATGCTACCGCGCAGCTCGCCCGCTTGCAGGCTGCCGTCGGCGAGTACCTGCGCCTCGATGCCGCTGGGGGAGTATAGCATCTGGCCGGGCTGCAGCAGGCCGCGCTCCAGCAGCGTGCCAAAGGGGATACGCGGCGCGTTGCGGCGGTTGTCGCCGCTATATATATCGTCGCGGAACAGGCTGGGGGTAACGCCAGCAATGCGCTCCTCGGCCAGCCGCACGTACTCGGCCTCGCGCTCGATGCCAATGTAGTGGCGATGCAGGGCCTTTGCCACCGCGCCGGTGGTGCCGGTGCCAAAGAAGGGGTCAAGGATAACGTCGCCGGGGTTGGTGCTGGCGAGGATGACCCGCTGAAGCAAAGCTTCGGGTTTTTGTGTGGCATGAGCCTTTTCACCATTGACCTTTAGGCGCTCAGTGCCAGTACAGAGAGATATCTCCCAGTCGCTCCGCATCTGCTTTCCGCCGTTCAGCTCCTTCATTACATGGTAATTAAAGGTGTATTTCTTTTGACTCTTCGACTTTTTAACCCATAGCAGCGTCTCGTGTGCGTTGGTAAAGCGCACTCCACGAAACTGAGGCATGGGATTAGTCTTAACCCACACGATGTCGTTAAGGAACCAGTAGCCCAGGTCTTGCAGGATCTTGCCGATTCGATAGATATTGTGATAGCTCCCAATTACCCACAAAGCTCCTGTGTCCTTCAGCAGCCGTCGGCAAGCAGTAAGCCATTTCGTGGTAAAGCAATCGTACTCGGCGAAGTCAGTGAACTTGTCCCAGTCGTCATCAACGGCATCCACCTTGGTCATGTTTGGCCGCCACAATTCCTGCGCCAGTTGCAGGTTGTAAGGTGGGTCGGCAAAAATCAAGTCAACGCTGCGTTCAGGCAGGCTATCCATCACCTCGATGCAGTCACCTTGTACTATGGTATCAATGGGCAGGTTCATTCGTTTATCCTTATCTCTGGTTGCTTAGGTTAGAGAGCTTTGCTTGTATAAGTTCACGGACTGCAGGGATAGCAAGCATCTGATCGAGCAGGTAGTCAAGGTTTTCTTGCTGTTCAGCCTGCCTACTTTTAACCAGCCCATCGTAGTCTATACCTATAAGTTCGCAAAACTGTTTTCCAGTAAGAGCCTGATCAGCGCGGAACCTACCCTTTGTACCCTTGAGGATTGCTTCCACACTGGATTGGTTAAATGAGCATATTGCATAACTAGCATCATAGCCGAGGTGTTTGCCCATATCCATAGCGAAATGGTTCAAGCTATCCAATTCACCGCTAGATTTCTTTGTGTCGAAGGTATCACCGTCTTTTAGCTCAACCACCTTACACAACTGCCGTGAATGATCCACGATAAGAAAATCTGCCCGCGTACCAGGTATCTTGGGATTGTATACCACCAGCACTGGGCAGTTCGCTGGGTGTTCGTTCTTGTTGTTCAATATGTATTCTAGATTAACCAAGCACTGAGGACGTGTTTTCTTAATCTCTGCAACAATAAGTGCTTCCAGTTCATTGCCCATTCTTATCACGGTAGCCTGTACTCTGCTGAATAGCTGACCAAGTTCCTTGTTCCCCAGCATTCGTACATAACCTGAATTGCTATCACGCCTGCCTTTGCTACTCTGCATCTTAGCCACAGCTAGTTTCTCCTCTATTCTCAAGTTCAACGTAGAAGGTAGCTACTTCGTCGTCTCATTGTGACAATATTATAGCATATCTGCACTTGCCTGCCTATAGGATGGCCGGAGCAAAGTCAGGGCGGGCCACCGCCCGCCCCTACAGCATCCTTACTCATGCCTCATGACTCACGCCTACTTCCCCATCTCCTCCCGCGCGCGGAACAGGGTGTAGTCAATATCGGGGAAGAGGTTGTCGCGCTCGTAGTATTCGCGGCAGCGCTGCAGCGCCTCGCCAGGGAGTTCGGGTGACAGCAGCGCATCGGCCAGGTCGTTGAAGCGGCCAACGTGGTCGTTGAAGCGATCGGTGGCGTATTCACGGGCCTGGCCAGTAGTGACCAGGAAGGGCCAGTCGCTGCTCTCCAGCAGCAGCAGTTCGCGGGCAGCCTGTTGCAGCATGAAGTGACGGTCGGCACTCCCACCCCCAGCCCCTCCCGATGGGAGGGGAAACCTGGCGACCAGCTCCTCCATGCGCTGCTCGGCGGCGTGGATAATCGGCCACATCCACTC
>QHBQ01000357.1 GCA_003243865.1 Candidatus Chloroheliales bacterium
GCCCGCCGCGAGGCCAAGCGCCAGATTGCGCGAGGCGGTCTCTACCGTGCGGGTTTGCAGGGTCTCACCCGTCTGATGTTGCTCGACCTAATCTTCTTCGGCAGGATGCGCACAGGGCCGTTCTTCATCCTGCTGCGGGCTGAGTAACGTGCGTATCCTCTATGTTGCTGCGGGCATCGCTGCCCCGGGCGCGCACGGTGGCGCAACCCATGTGCTGGAAGTTGCCACCGGCCTTGCGGCAAGAGGGCATCAGGTTGATGTGGTCAACATGAGCGCGGGGGGTCAATCTGCCACTGAGGTCATCGCTGGTGCGCGTTTCCACCGCCTGCGCTTCGGCAAGGTGGGTGGGTTGCTCTATTACCCCACCGTCAGCCGCCTCGCCCGCAAGCTGCGTCCCGACATCATCATGGAGCGCTACTACAACCTCGCGGGCGCGGGCATCCTAGTTGCCGCCCGCCGACGCATCCCCAGCATCCTCGAAATCAATGCTCCCATCGTTGACCCGCCCACCAGCCGCAAGAGCAAACTCGATCGTCTGCTCGGTCGCCCTATGCAGCGCTGGGCCGCCCACCAATGCCGCCTCGCTAGCCGCATCGTCACCCCACTAGCAAGCACGGTGCCACCCGCGTTGCTGCCCCAACGCGACAAGATTTGCGAGCTGCCCTGGGGCGCGAACGTGGAACAGTTCGACCGCCAGCGGGTCAGCACCGAACATGGGGCTGAACTCGCTGCCCTACGCAACAAACTTGGCCTGCACGAGGGGCAGCCGGTGGCCGTCTTCAGTGGTAGCTTCCGCCACTGGCATGGTGTAGACCAGTTCGCCGCCGCCGCGCGGCTGCTTGCTGCCGATTTGCCCACTGCCGCTTTCATCTTCATCGGTGATGGCCCGCTGCTCGCCGGGGTGCGGGCGTTGGGTGCGGACCTGGCAGGCCGCTTCATCACCCCAGGCGCAGTCGCCTACGAGGAAGTGTCGCTCTACCTCGCCCTTGCCAGTGTGGGGGTCGCACCGTTCAACCCAGCGGCGCATGAAGCACTACGCCGCTTCGGCTTCTACTGGTCGCCGCTCAAAATCTTCGAGTATATGGCGATGTCACTGCCCACCATCACGATTGACATTCCCCCGCTCAACCAGATCATCCGTGATCGCGTAGACGGCCTGCTCTATCCCGCTGGTGATGTCGCCGCGCTGCGCGAACGGTTGGCCGCGCTACTCACCGACCCCGGCCGCGCCGCCACGATGGGCGCTTCGGCACGCCAGCGGGTTGTGGAAAAATATAGCTGGCAGGCGCACTGTCGTGCGTTGGAAGAGATTATGCTGGAACTGACGGGCCAGCTAGCAGATTCGTAAAAGCGGATAAGCGGATTTAGCTGGCGGATTGTGTAAACGGATTTAGCCAGCGGATATGACCAAGCGAGCTTATGAACTCAAAACTCAGGGCGGACGCAATCCGCCCCTACGAAAACTCAAAACTTCGCATCCTAATTGCAACGGATGTGTTCCCCCCTAAGTGCGGCGGCAGCGGGTGGAGCAGCTACTATCTGGCCTGCGCGTTGCGCGAGCGCGGCCATCACGTGGTCATCGCCCGCCCGCGCATCGGCGCAAAGCGGGATCGGCTGACCGACTATGACGGCTTCATCGTGCATGAGTATGCTCACCCTGACCTGCCGCTCAAGCTGCCGATCCTGACCAACTATCAGCGCAACGAGCGGCTCTACGCCGCTTTCCGCCGCTTTCTGCTCGACCTGATCAAGCGGGAGCGGATTGACATTGTACATGGGCAGAATGGCCTCAGCATCCCGCCAGCGGTAATGGCGGCGGAGGCGGCGGGCATCGCCTCAGTTAGCACCATCCGCGACTGGTGGGCGCTCTGCTACTTTGGCACGTTGCGGCACGGTGACGTCGCCTGTCACGGCTGCACCGTCCGCGACCTGGCGCGTGGGCTGCTACATATCGCGGGAGCTAAAGGCGTGCTGGGCTGGCCGCTGATACCTTATATGCGGGCCAACCTGCGACTCAAGCGCCGCTGGCTGGCTCGCAGCAGCCGCATCATCGCGGTCAGCAACTATGCGGCGATGCGCCTGCGCCCCTACGTTCCCGCCGACAAAGTGCGTGTCGTGCCGAACATTATAGACTTTGGCGCGCTATCCGCCATACTCCAAAACCAGGATACAACTCAAAATACTTGGCGGACGCAATCCGCCCTTACGAAAACTCAAAACTCCTATTGGGTGTTCGCGGGCAAGCTGGAACCGAACAAGGGCGTGGAGATGCTTGTTCCTGCCCTGGCGACGGCCAAGACTACCTGGCCGACGCTGGTGCTGGGTGACGGCAAGCTGCGCGAGTCGCTGGCGCTGGCGGCGGAAGCGGCGGGCGTGGGGCTAAACATCACCCCTTGGCTGCCCAACGACGAGGCGCTGCGGCAGATGGCAAAAGCTAGCGGGCTGCTCTTCCCCTCGGCCTGGCCGGAGCCGCTCAGTCGCGTGCTGCTCGAGGCCTCAGCCCTCGGCCTGCCGATTGTGGCGATGAACACTGGCGGCACGCCCGACATCATCCGCGACGGTGAGACCAGCCTGCTCGCTACCGACCTGTCCACCTTCGCCGCCGCCATCGCCCGCCTCGAAGCCGACCCCGCTCTGTGTACCCGTCTCGGCGTTGCTGCTCGTGAACACGCCCGTGCCAATTTCAGCAAGGAGGTGGTCGTACCGCAGGTGGAGGGAGTGTACGCTGAGGCATTGGCAAAGAAGCCATGATTATGCAACCTATCAGCGAGCCAGACGTTATACCATCAGCACAATAAAGTTCAAGGAGAGTATAGCAATGAGGAAGCTGAGATATGCGCTGCTGGTAGCGGTAGTGTTCTCGCTGCTGCTTGGCAGCTACGTTGGCGCCTCAGTGCGTGGGCAGAGCGATGAGCTTTACTTCCCGCAGACTGGTCATGCAATCAGCGGCATATTCTTGAATCACTGGCAGACACACGGCGGGCTGATGCAGTTCGGCTATCCGCTCAGTGATCAAATGGGGGCAGCTTCGGATCTCGATGGCAAATACTATCCCACTCAGTATTTTGAACGCGCCGTATTCGAGTACCATGTGGAGAACCAGCCGCCCTACGATGTGCTGCTTACCCTGCTCGGCAGCCAACGCTATAAAGAGAAGTACCCCCTCGGTGCGCCCAACCAGCAACCCTCGACTGACCATCCCTACCTCTTTGCTGTAACCGGCAAGACGCTTGGTGGCAAGTTCATCGCCTATTGGGAGCAGCATGGTGGTCTGATGCAGTTCGGCTACCCGCTCAGCAATGAGTTTCGGGAAGTCTCAGAGCTTGACGGCAAGAGCTACAGCGTGCAATACTTCGAGCGGGCGGTGTTCGAATATCATCCAGAGAACCAGCCGCCATACGATGTGCTGCTAAGTCAGATTGGCAGGCTTCATTATGAGCAAAAGCAGAAGTCTGCACCCCCTCCGCTACCCCTCTCGCAGCAGATTGAGTATAACATTTACCCACCTCATGACATTGTAGGCAGCGGCGATTACATCTTCTGGACAACTGAAGATGGAATTGTTCTGCATGGCTACCGCATCAGCGCACAAAAAGAGTTTACCAGCACCACCGACGCCCAGCTATTCTCGCTTGCCACCAACGGCAAGGTTGTATTTGGTGTGACTGAAAGTGATAGTAACCCGCCAATACCCACTCCGGTGCCAACTGAGCAAGCTTACCAGCTTGCCCCACTGCCAACCAGCAATACTAGCCCCTTCACCAGCACGATCGTCAGCTACGACCCGGTTACCGGTGATAAGCAAACGTTGCTGGTATTTTCCAATGTAGTAATTGGCGATCTGGTCGTTGATGCTGGCACGCTTTACTACTATAAGGGCGACAACACCATCTACGCCTACAATCTGACTAGCGGTCAGCAGCAGCAAGTGGCTATTACTCAAGGGCAGATGTCAAGTCGGAACGGCGGGGACGGCCTAGTAGCCAAAGATGGCTACCTGCTTTGGAGCCAATATGACAGCGACCACCAATCCAGCCTGCACCTGTTCAAGGTAGGCAGGGGTGGGCAGGATACAGTGCTGGCGAAAAGCGGCACTTCATACTTCAGCTATAGCCTGTCTGGCAATAACGTAGTCTGGTCGCTGACGGAGCAGAATGCCTACAGCCTGGATAGCGGGGTACATCTCTACCAAATCAGCACGGGTACGACCAGGCTGCTCACCAGCGATTTCGGGTTGAGCCCCCTAATTGAGGGTAACAAAGTAGTATGGGTCAAAGAGGAAGCGATCCCAGGCTGTACGTATAGCTATGTTTGCACCAACTACTCAATCATTGCTTACGACCTGAGTACTGGCGATAGCAGACTGCTGGTTGCGCCCGACAGCTACGCAAAGGGGGCGGCGCTAATTGTCAGCCCAAATACGCTGGTTTACGTAAAGGAGGCTGGCTATAAGCTAGACGGTGCGATACTCTACACGGTTCCCCTGAATTAGCTTCCCAGAACCTATACGCTGCGAATGGACATAAGCATCCTGCACAAACCAGATGCCAACCCTTCATCTCTACGCATTGCCCACCTCGCCCGCGCGGTCTACCCCGACCACGGCGCGGGGGGGTTGGAGCAGCACGTCTTTCAGCTTACCCGCCACCTGCTGCGGCTGGGGGTGAACGTCGAGATGTTCACCCAGCCCCGCGCGGACGAGGCGGCGGCCCGGTTTGCCGCCGATGCCATTGCTGGCGGGGCGGAGATACACTGGCATTACGTGAAGTACACGCGACTGCCGCTGCGGCGCAACTCGATTGCCGACCGCCTCAGCAACTATCCCATCTTTGTACGGCAGATGGGCAAACAGGCGGCGCAACTGGCCTCGCGCGGTGGGGTGGACATAGTTCACGCGCACGGGTTGTGCGCTTATGGCTACGCCCGTGCGAAGGGTCACGCCCCCATGCTGATGAACCCGCACGGTCTGGAGGACTTTAAAGTGACCGACCGGCGCAAGTGGTTGGCCTATGCCCCATTCCGTGCGATGTATCGGCGCGGGGCGCAGGCGGCGCAGCGGGTGGCCTACACCGATGCCGCACTGCGCGATGAGGTACGCGAGCATCTGCACCTGCCCTCCGCCCGCCTGGCGCTGTTGCCCAATGCGGTTGACGCCGAGGCGGCGGAGCAAGAAGTCAGCGCAGAGCGACAGGCGGTGCTGCGCCAGCGGCTGCAACTTGAAGCCAGCCCGCTCGTTATGCTCAGTGTGGGGCGGGCCGAGCGCAACAAGGGCTTTGACGTGCTGCTCCGCGCTTTGGCCGAGGCAAGGGAGCGCCTGCCCAGCGGTTGGCGCTGGCTGCACGCCGGTAGCGGCGGCGAACTGGAGCGCCTGCTCGCTCTCTGTGCGGAACTGGGTCTTGGCGAAAACGTACGGTTGCTGGGCAAGGTTGCCGACTCCGCCCTGCACAACCTCTACGCCCTCGCTGACCTGTTCGTGCATCCTACCCTCTACGAGGGAAGCGCCATCGTGGTGATGGAGGCAATGTTGCACGCCCGCGCCGTGGTCGCCACTAGCGTGGGTGGCATTCCCGACAAGGTGCAGCCGGGCGTCAGCGGCTGGCTGGTGCCGCCCTCCAACACAGAAGCCCTCGCTGCTGCTATAATAGAGGCGGCCAACGTGCCGCCTGCTGTTCGCGCCATGATGGGCGCGGCTGGCCGCCAGCTAATCCTTGCCCACTACACCTGGCCCACCGTCGCTGCCAGAACAATAGAAGTTTATCGGGAGATGTTGTCAATGAACCTTTAAGCGTTAATGTGAGGCGAGATTCTCCCCCCAACCCCCGCTGGGGGCTTAGGTTAGTTGCTGCTTCAGCTTGGCACAGGGCGAGAATTCTCCTCCAACCCCCGCTGGGGCTTGGATTAGCTTTTCGCAGCTTCATCATTCACCATTCACCATTCACCATTCACCATTTACCATTTACTATTTACTATTTACCATTCACCATTCACCATGATACAAGCCATCCTGCTTTTTCCCCTGATTCTATATCTCCCCGGCCTGGTTGCCTATCGGGTGTTCTGGCATGGGCGGCGCTGGCTGTGGCGCGGTTCGCCCGCCGAGGCTGTCTTCGTCCAATTCCTAATCGGCGCGCTCTATGCGGGCATGGTCGGGTTGATGCTGGCCCAGCTTGGCCGCTTCTCACTGCTCACCCTGCTGGCCGCAACGCTGCTGCCTTCCGCCCTCGTCATTGTCCTACGCCGCGATTGTTTCGCCCTACCATCATTCCGTAACCCAACCACCAACCCTGGGCAGTATGGCGTGATAAATCACACCCCTACGGAGGTAGAGCCATCATCCCAAACTAGCGCACCGAGCCCCACATTCAAAATTCAAAATTCAAAATTCAAAATTCCTATCGAAGGGGTGGCTGTCGCCGCGCTGCTGCTGCTGGCTGCGGTCCTGTTCGCCCGCCCTGCCGAGACGATCCGCGGCGCAACCGATGCGGG
>QHBQ01000328.1 GCA_003243865.1 Candidatus Chloroheliales bacterium
GAGTTCGCTCAGTTCGGGCAGATCGAGCGACTCGCGGCGCAGCGCGTTGGGCAGGTTGGCAGCATAATCGTCGGTATCAATCTCCGGCAGGCTATGGCCAATGCGCCCAGGGCAGCTAAGTTCAAAAATCAGCGGTTCCATATCTACTTCTCCTCCGCATAACGTTGCAGCAGCGATACCAGCTTGTCAATCCCGGTCTTAGTCGTCATCTCGGTGGCGCATAGCAACCAGCCATTCGCGATGCCGTCGCTGACATCGTAGCCGCCGATGATGCCCGCCTCGTCCCACAGTCGCTTGTTCAAGTCAGCGGGCGCGGTTGGCGCTTCGACCACGAATTCGTTGAAGAACGGTGCGCTGAAGTGCAGCTTGTAACCAGGAATCATCGCCACCCGCTCGGCGAGGTAGTGGGCGCGGTTGTAGCTCAGTTGCGCCACTCGTTGCAACCCTTGCTTGCCCATCAGACACATATAGACAGTGCTGCCCAGCGCGATGAGGGCTGAGTTGGTGCAAATATTGGAGGTAGCCTTCTCGCGACGGATGTGCTGCTCGCGGGTCTGCAAGGTGAGGACGTAGCCGCGCCTACCGTTGACATCCTTGGTCTGGCCCACGATGCGCCCTGGCATACTGCGCACGTACTGGGCCTTGCACGACATCAGCCCGTTATATGGCCCACCGAAGTTGACTCCGCTGCCCAGCGGCTGGCCCTCGCCCACTGCAATGTCGGCGTCGTACTCGCCGGGCGATTTGAGCAAGCCGAGCGCGATCGGGTAGTAGGCGATGATGAACAGCGCGCCAGCAGCATGGATGCGCTCCGCTGCGCCGCGCAGGTCGGCAATACGGCCAAAGAAGTCGGGCTGCTGCACGATCACGGCGGCAACATCGCTAAGGTCGGCGTTGAGCGGGTCGGCGGTGGCAATCACCCCTATCTTGTG
Source organism: Candidatus Chloroheliales bacterium (assembly GCA_003243865.1). The sequence goes on from QHBQ01000328.1 coordinate 933, forward strand.
TCCGTCGGCGTAGGTGCGCAGCACGTCAATGCTGTGCGGGTGCAATGCGTCACTAACCGCGATGCGCTTGCGCTTGTTGATCACCGTCGCCATTAGCGCCGCCTCGGCCACGCTGGTCGAGCCATCGTACATCCCCGCGTTGGTAACATCCATGCCGGTCAGTTCGCAGACTAGGGTCTGAAGCTCGTAGATAGACTGCAGTGTTCCCTGGCTAAGTTCGGGTTGGTAGGGGGTGTAGGAGGTCTGGAACTCGCCGCGCTGCTGGATGAAGCGAATCGCCGAGGGGATGAAGTGATTATACGCGCCTGCGCCGAGGAAGGCCGGGTGAGTCAGCACATCGGCGCTCGTCGCGCTGATGCGGCGGATCTCGGCAATTAGCTCCGGCTCACTTAGCGGCGCGGGCAGGTCAATCGGCGCGTTGAGCTTACCAGCAGGCACATCTACGTAGAGTTGCTCGATGTCCTCCACGCCGATGGCCTGCAGCATTGCGGCGCGCACTTCGGCAGTGTGTGGGGAAAAAACCATGATTGTCTCCTATTGCGATGCTTCGTAGGCGTCGTAGGTGACGGCATCCATCAGCTTGTCGAGTTGGCTGGGGTCGGATAGGGTAAGCTTGAGCAGCCAGGCACCATAGGGGTCGCGGTTGAGCAGCGCAGGGTCGCCTTCTACGGCATCGTTCTTGGCGATAACCGTACCGCCGACCGGGGTGAACAGGTCGGCGGCGGCCTTGACGCTCTCCAGCGTGCCAGCAACATCACCAGCGTTGAGGATGGTACCTGGGTTGGGGAACTCAGCGTACACCATGTCGCCGAGGTGTTCGACCGCGTAGGCAGTCACCCCCAGAGTTGCCTCGCCGCCGTCCAGCTTGACCCACTCGTGGCTCTCGCTGTACTTCAAGTCTGTCGGGTTGTTGGGCATTTTCGCGCTCCTTTAGCTAAAGATATAGGTATGTGATTGCTCATGATGGGCATTGTTGCTCGGCAAGATTCCCCCCCACCAAACCTCTCCCGCTGGGGGAGGCTTTTTGCTTTCCACTCATGCTTCGTGCCTCATGCCTGCTTTTCTCGTTTGTATATTGGCCGGGGGCGGACGATAGCGGCAACCGGCTTGTCGCGAATGATGATGTTGATCTCGATGCCGGGGGCGGCGTATTCCAGCTTGACCCAGGCCATGCCGATGTTCTTGTCGAGGGTGGGAGCGTAGGTGCCGCTGGCAACCTCGCCAATGACTTCGCCCTGCTGGTTGGTGACGGGATAGTGGGGGCGGGCCACGCCGCGCCCGGTCACTTCAAAGTTGACCCACTTCCTGGTGATATGCTCCTTGATTTGCTGCAAAGCAGCCTTGCCGACGAAATCATCCTTGTTCAGTTTGACTGCCCAGCCGAAGCCAGCGGAGATCGGGTCGCGGCCATTGTCGCCCAGATCAGCGCCGGAGAGGGGCAGGCCCGCCTCCATCCGCAGGGTGTCGCGGGCGCCGAGGCCCACTGGGGTTGCACCTGCATCAATGAAGGTCTGCCACAGGTGTTCGGCGTGTTCAGCGGGGAAGAATAGCTCGAAGCCATCCTCGCCAGTGTAGCCCGTGCGCGAGATGATTACGTTGCCCACACCTGCCACCTCGCCGATGGTGAAGTGGTAGAATGTGACCGGCTTGAGGTCAACCGGGGTGAGCTGTTGCAGAATCCGCTCCGCATCGGGACCCTGGATATCAATCTTAGCGGTGGCGTCGGAGACGTTCTCAAGCTCGACATTGTACTGCTTGCTCAACTCCTCCAGCCAGTGGTAGTCGCTCTCGGTCGGGCCGCCATTGACCACCACGTAGTAGTAATCGGGGAAGCGGAAGATGATGGTATCGTCCTTAACGTCACCGTTATCGGCGGCGAAGAAGTTGTACTGCGCCTGCCAGGGTTCGATACGCGACAGGTCATTGGTGGTGGCATAGTTAAGCAGCTTGAGCGCCTCGGGGCCACGCACGATGAACTCGCCCATGTGGCTGATGTCAAACAGTCCGGCGTGGTTGCGGGTGGCGCGATGCTCCTCGATAATGCCGCTAGGGTATTGTACCGGCATCTCCCAGCCGCCAAACTCGACCATCCGTGCGCCCATCCGCACATGAGCATTGTAGAGGGGGGTGCGTTTCAGAGCCAAGCGTGATACCTCCGTTCAGATTGTAGATTGTAGATTGTAGATTGCAGATTATTGGTTCTCCCTCGCCCCTCTGCGGGAGAGGGTTGGGGTGAGGGGCGACAAATAAAAATTGACAGGGAAGCAGAATTCGCTTCCTCTGTCAATGCGGCGCTCCCATAGCGGGGAGAACCATTTCAGAGGGACTGGGCGGGCGGTCTGTTTGCCTGAGAGTTTCGCCTGCTCAAATTTGGCAGGTTTGCCCCTTCGGCGTCGGGCGAATGAGGTTAATATATGCCACAATGCAAATATTCGCCCGAACTCTCCCACGCGCGGGGCTATTATAGCACTGGGAGCGCGGGTTGTCAATTCGATTCATATGGGTTAAAATAAGCATATACGCTAACGAGGAGGCGACCATGACCGCGATAAGCAAA
>QHBQ01000063.1 GCA_003243865.1 Candidatus Chloroheliales bacterium
GGCTACGTCATCCTCTACCAGCCCGCTGACCCGACCGAGCCGAAGCAGGCGCGCAGCTACGACCCTGCGCCTTACCGTGCTGCCATCGCTCACCTGCTTGACCCCGCCGCGCCCGCCTACTCCGACACCTGGCTGACCGCCTGGCAAACGCCGAATGTACCGCCCCGCCCGTTCGTTGCGGTCGGCGACGGCTGGTACGACGCCGAGGTAGACAACGGCGGTGTGGCCCACCGTTGGATGAGCGACACCGCCACGATTCGAGTGGTCAACCCTTTCAGCGCCAGCATCAGCGCGACGCTAACCTTCAGCATCACCAGCCTGGAGCTAAGCCGCCCGCTGACGATTGACTATCCCGGCGGCACGCTCCGCCGCGACATCCCGCCCGCGCTGACTGACCTCAGCCTACCACTAACCCTACCGCCCGGGGAGAGCATCGTGTGGCTGACCAGCCCTCGCGGCGCTACGCTACCTCGCGCTGGTGGCGACCTCCGCCGCCTTAGCTTCGCCGCGCTACACTTGCGGCTCGCTTCTTTCCGCCTACCAGGGACTAGGTGAGTTGCCCACCATTGCTTTGACAGACGCTGAAGAGAGCAGTTTAGTTATCCCCCAGCCCTTCGATTTTCACCGGCTCGATAGGGTCGGCGAGGGGGAAGCCGAGGACACGGGAGTAGAAGTATAGCTCACTCTCCAGCGCGTGCTTGATGTTCGCGGCGCGGCGGAAGCCGTGACCCTCACCCTCGTAGGCAACGTAGGCGTAGGGTAGGCCCTTTGCCTTCAGCGCCGCGACCATCGTCTCGGCCTGGTTGGGCGGCACGACCTTGTCGTCCAGCCCCTGGAAGATGATGAGCGGGCAGGAGATGCGCTCAGGATAGTTGATTGCCGAGCGCTGGCGGTAGATATCGCGCTGCGCCGGGTAGGGACCAACCAGCCGCTCAAGGTAGCGCGACTCGAACTTGTGGGTATCATGCACGAAGGTTTCCAGGTCGCCAATCCCGAACAGGCTGGCCCCCGCCTTGAAGGTGTCGCGGAAGGTGACGGCGCAGAGTGTAGTGTAGCCGCCCGCGCTGCCGCCGGTGATGGCGAGACGGTTGCCGTCGGCCAACCCATGCTCGACCAGATAGCGCGCGCCGTTGACGCAGTCATCCACGTCCACTACGCCCCACTGCCCCTCCAACCGCTGGCGGTATTCACGGCCATAACCAGCGCTACCGCCATAGTTCACGTCAAGCACCGCGAGGCCGCGACTGGTGAAATACTGGATGTTCAAGTTAAAAGCGCTGCTGGCCGCGCTGGTTGGCCCGCCGTGACTGCGCACCACCAGCGGGGGCAGTTCGCCCGCCGGGGCGGTATAATCGCGGTTGTATGGGGGATAGAACAGGGCGTGGGCGGTCAGGCCGTTCTCGGTGGGGAACTCAATCGGCTGCGGCACGGAGAGATAGCCGGGGTCAACCTTGACCGTGCTGCTGTGGCGCAGTATCTCAAGCTGGCCGCTGGCAAGGTCGAGGCTAACCAACTCGGCGGCCCGCTGCGGCCCTGCGCCGATGAATAGCACGCGACCACCCGCAACCACCGGCGAGGAGATGCTGGTATAGGGAAGAGCAATGGCGGCAAGCTGACCGTTGCGGGTGTCGAGGCGCATCAATTGGTCGCTGCCGTTCTGGCTGACGACGCAGATGATTTCAGTGGCCGAGGCGAAGCCGTAGGTAGCCATGCCAAACACCCATTGCGGCTTGCCGAACTCCGCCGCCATTACGGCCACCGGCTTATCGCCCCTATTAGTCCGCCGGTAGATGTTCCACCAGCCGCTGCGGTCGGAGACGAAGTAGAGGTTGCCGTCTGGCGACCACTCTGGCTGGAAGATCGACTCGCTCTCGCCACCGGCAACCAGCCTGGGGTTGGCAATGCTACCATCGGCGGCTACCTCGCCAACCCACAGTTCGTTGCCATCCCAGGGCATATTGGGGTGGTTCCAGGTTAGCCAGGCGAAGCGAGCGCCGTCGGGGCTGAGCCGCGGCGACGAGTAGAAGTCGTTGCCAGAGAGCAGCACCTGCCCCTCACCCTCGCTAGTGAGCGGTAGGCTGACGATGGTGTTAATCGCCTCGTGGCTTTCGTCGCGGTGGTCCTCGCGCACACAAATCAGCCGTCCACGCTGGCGGTCAAGCAGCAGGTCGGCATAGCGCAGCGCCGAATCGCTGGTTAGGGGCTGTGGCGCGGCGTCGGGTTTACTGTCCGTAGGGGCGAACCGTTGTTCGCCCTGGGCTGCCACATTCTTGACTGGGATGTGGTAGACGCGATTATCATCGAAGTTGGAGCAGTAGGCGATGCCATCCGCCACCGTGTAGGCGCCGCCGCCGTACTCGTGTACGCGCGTGCGCACATTGAAGTCAGTGCCAGTTATATCGTCAACCTGCCCCTCGTTGGTGCGGCGCACCAGTGTCACCCGCCCCTGGTTGGTTGCCCGCCCCTCCAGCCAGTAGATATCCCCGCCGTCTACCATCGGCAACTCTAGCGCCACCCGCCCGGCGGTAATCAGGTCGGTGGTAATCGGCGATGCCCACGCGCCGTAGGGCGCAACCTGCGGTTCTGCCATCTTTTCTCTCCTCATCTGATATTGCTATCCCGCGCTATTATATCCCATTTGAGGCAAAGGCGCACGCTGGTTGTGGTGGGTGCGAATCACGGAGGACACGGAAAGTATGGATAACACGGAAAACATGAGTCATCCCGAATTT
>QHBQ01000189.1 GCA_003243865.1 Candidatus Chloroheliales bacterium
GGCGGGGCGCGGGTGGTGGAGATCACGATGACCACCCCCGGCGTGCTGGACGCCTTCAGCGCGATTCGGGCCGAGTTTGGCGACCGCCTCTATCTCGCCGCTGGCACCACCCTCGACGCCGCCAGCGCCAGGCTGGCGATACTGGCCGGGGCGGGGGTGATCGTCTCCCCGGCGGTCATCCCTGAGGTGATCGCCACTGCCAAGCGCTACGGCGCGGCCTGCTACTGCGGCGCCTTCACCGCCACCGAGTGCCTGGCCGCGATGCAGGCGGGGGCGGATATGGTCAAGATCTTCCCCGCCGAGTTGGCTGGCCCGCGCTACATGACCAACCTGCGGATGGTCTACCCCGAACTGAACCTGATCCCATCGGGCGGCATCAGCCTGGACAACGCCGCCCAGTTCATCCAGCATGGCGCCTGCGCGGTGAGCGGGGCGCGTAACTTCTTCAACCGGGAGCTGGTTGCCAGCTCTGGGCTGACCTGGATTACCGATCAGGTGCGTCGCTACATTCAGCTCGTCGCTGAGGCCAAAGCCAATGCGCCGGAGTTGCCTTAAGTACTATTCAGGAGCAAGGGATGAAAGAACCGATGATAATTGAAGATCGCTGGAACGAGGCGGACGCCGCGGCGCGGGATGGCGTAGAGCTGCTCATCTACCTTTCGCGTTTGGTAGGCAGCGATGCGCGCCTGGTGATCTGGGGCGGGGGCAACACCTCGCTCAAGCTGAGCGAGCGCGACTTTCGCGGGCGCGACACCTACGTGATGCGGGTTAAGGGTAGCGGCTCCGACCTGAAGGCAGTCACCGCCCGCGATTTCCCCGCCGTGCGCCTCGAAGATGTCGTCCTGCTGCTGAAGCGCGACGAGTTGAGCGACGAGGCGATGGTCGAGTACCTGGCTCATACCCTGATTGAGCCGAACGCGGCGCGGCCCTCGATTGAGACCCTGCTACACGGCTTCGTTCCCGCCCGCTGCGTCATCCATAGCCACGCCGACGCCATTCTCGCTGTCACCAACAATACCCGTCGCGACGAGATAATGGCTGAGTTGTACGGTGACGAGCTGGCGATCATCCCCTACCACCGCCCTGGCTTCTTCCTGTCGAAACAGGTCGGCCTCGCTGCGCGACATAACCCTCAGATCAAAGGGGTTATCCTGGTCAACCACGGCATCATCACCTGGCACGACGACCCCACAGCGGCCTATCGCCTGCACGTCGAGATGGTGGACCGCGCCGCTCGCTACAGCCGAATCTCCTCCCCACCACAAAGTGATACAAATAATCATCAGGTAGAAACGGCTGCATCAGCACTCAGCACTCAACTGACCCCCACCCTGCGCGGCCTGCTCACCCGCGCAGGTGGCGGGCGGCGCGTGGTGCTGCGCTTTGAAGATAGCGATGATGTGCTGGGCTTCGTCAGCGGGCGCGACATCAGCGCGGCGCGCCGCACTGCCGTGCTGCACGAGGGGGCAGCCACCCCCGACCACATCCTCAACACCAAACGTCGCCCGCTCTGGATTGACCCCGCTGGCGGTGACGACCTCGCCGCTACGGTTGGCGCCGCTTACAATGCCTACGCTGCCGACTACACCGCCTACTATCAGCAACATCAAGCTGGCGAACCAATGCTGCCGCTGGTTCCCCGCATCGCACTGGTTGAGGGGCTGGGGATGTTCAGCATCGGCAAGGACAGCCACGCTGCCACCCTTGCCAGCGACATCTATCACCACACCATTGCTATCGTCGAGGCCGCCGAGCGGGTGGGGCAGTACCGCTCGTTGAGCGATGAGGACGCATTCGCGGCGGAATACTGGCCGCTGGAGTTGTACAAGCTGACCCTGGCGCCAGCGGAGAAGGAGCTAGCCGGGCGGGTCACGCTGATTACCGGCGCGGCGGGGGCAATCGGCGCGGGCATCGCCCACCGCTTCGCCGCTGCCGGCGCGCACGTGGTCTGCGCCGACCTGGATTTGGCTAAGGCCGAAACGCTGGTTGACGAGCTGAACCGCGCCAACCCCAGCAACCGTTCGCTCGCGGTCACGATGGACGTTAGCAGCGAACAGTCGGTTGCGGCGGCTTACGCGCAGATGCTAAGCGAGTACGGTGGGATTGACGTTCTGGTATCGAACGCGGGCATCGCCCACAGTTGCCCGCTCGACCAACTGGAGCTTGCCGACTGGCAGCGCAGCCTGGCGGTGAATGCCACCGGCCACTTCCTGGTGGCCCGCGCCGCCCTGCGTATCATGAAGCAGCAGGGCATCGGCGGCAGCATGGTGTTCATCGCCACCAAAAACGTCACCGCGCCAGGCAAGGACTTCGGCGCCTACAGCGCGGCCAAGGCCGCCGAGGCCCAGCTAGCTCGTGTGCTGGCGCTGGAGGGAGGGCCGTTCGGCATTCGCTCGAACATGGTCAACCCTGACGCGGTGTTCGCGGGCAGCGGGCTATGGACTAGCGCGGTGCGCGAGGAGCGGGCGCGTTCCTACGGCATCGCCCCCGAACAGCTTGAGGAATTCTACAAGAAGCGCAACCTGCTCGGAGCGGAGGTGAGCGCCGCCGACGTGGCCGATGCGGCCCTCTTCTACGCCAGCGACCGCAGCGCCAAGACTACGGGCAGCATGCTGCCCGTAGATGGTGGCCTACGTGAGGCCTTCCCTCGCTAGCTGTATAAACTGGGCAGTAAGATGGTTTATTGGTGCCTGAAGGATGGTAACGTTAATTGATGTATTACACTCACCGTAGGTCGATGCTGGGAAGGATGCCACCCCTATCTGACAGCAAACCATCAGCGCTAGCCGAGCAGATTCACCCACCATAGGTGCAGGCTCATCGTCTGTTCTGTATGCTAGGCTTCATTATAGGTAGCATTTCTGAGACGGCTGCGCACGTTGCACAAAGTAACGATATATTGATGCCGCACGCAGGGTGGGTTGGGCGGGGTTAGCGCCTCGAGCAACGTATAAAGCGCAGAACAGCTTACGGCGACTGCTCGTTCGCCTTGCACACATCTGCCGGAGCAGCGAGACGATAGATTTGCACATCCTTATCGGAGTAAACTGGCTGAAGCGAGGATGCGAAGCTAGCCAGCGCCCCCAGATGCGTCGCCAACCAGCTCTGGTCTACCACCAGGGTGTTCGCCCCCAAACCCAGATTTAGCTCACAGATCAGCCCCTGGCTGGGAAACCCGGTTGCCATACTTAGCTGGAAGTCGGTGTAGCCTGGGGGGAAGTAGCCGGAGTAGCCGTTGACGATCGGCATCTGATGCTCGATCTGGGCAAACATCCGCCAACCCTCAATCTCGTAGTCGGTAATGCGCAGCCCGTTGGGGAACGGCACATGCGCCACCACCGTTCCCTGCGGTTGTGCATTCAGCCACTCCGCCCATGCGGTTTTGGCGCTGGTCGGGATGGACTGAAGTGGCACCGGCACGTTCAGGTTCTCCGCTGCGCCAAGTAGTCCTAGCAGCACCACGAGCGCAATTCCAGCCTGCTTACGGTCACGAAGGTAGACGAGCAGATAACCCAGGCCCAACGCAGCCAGCGCGGCCAACATCAGCTGCATGATGATGGCGAAGCGGAACGGGCTGCGTAGTTCGCTGAAACCAGGAATGAATGAGCGCATCGTGTCGAACGGTTGCCAACCGAAGATGCTTAGATTCAGCCCCATCGCCAGCAGCGCTGCTGCAAACGTGCCCACTGCCAGATAGACCGCCCATCTCCGGCTGCTCTCCCGATTATGCCAGGCCAACCCTACCCCAAGCGTCGCCAGCCCCAGCAGAATAAATCCAGGGAACAGCCCCGCCGTATCGTTCAGGCTGGCAGGCGGGAACGGCACACTAGCGGTATTCGGGCGGGTGAAGAAGTCGCCAAGTTGCGCCGATAGCGCCTGCACCACGAAATCCTGGCGGGTCAGGCCCAACTGCTGGTGCAGGGTATAAGCGGGCAGGATGACTAGCAGCAGCAGCAGGCCCGCGCCCAGGAAAGAAGCGACCAGAACGAGGATGGCGCGGCGGGCAAAGCGTTGCTCCCATAGGGCGACGACAAAAGCGCCGAGCGCGAACGGAACGAAGATCAGCGCATATTGCTGGCAGGTGAGATAAGCGGCGATGAAACCGAGGCCCGCCCAGGCCGCATCGCGCAGTCTACCTGCTCGCCCGAAGCGCACCAGCCCTTCCAGCGTCCAGAGCATCCCGAACACCGGCGTGAGGTTGAGAACACCGTAGACCTTGGCGACGAACGGCAGGGCGACCATCAGCACGCCACCGAGTAGCGCAGGTAGTGGCTTAACCCCCAGGGCGCGGGCCAGCCGATAAGCAAAGATGCCATTGAGGGTGAGAACCAGAAGCGATGCCACATTGTGTACCAGCGACGGGGTCGCGTCCAGACCCCAAAGCGGAGCGATAAACAGCGCGGTGAGTGGCTCAGGCTCAGAGTAGGTAAACACCCCTTTGTTAGGGTAGAAGAAAGGCGCATCCCAGTAGCCAGCGAAGCCATGCACCAGCCTATCTGCATTCCACCACAGCGTCCAGATGCTGAGTAGACCAACCATCGCCCCCTGCTCGTTGCCGAGCAGGATAGCACTATCCAGATGCGCCGCCAGCGGCCAGGTGACGACCAGCGCGGTGATGAGGCAAACACCGAACACCAGCACGCCCCACAGGATGCGCTGCCTAAAATCTGGTTCGGCGGTGTCCGATGTCGCAGTTGCCACCTCTGGCTCTGTTTGCACCTCTGGCTCGGTCATGCGCCTGCAATGCCTCCTTTGGTTTAGCGGCTAGGGTTGCATCAACGGCGTGCCAACCGTATTGGCTCCCACTGCAAACTGCTCACCGAGCGCGGCTTTGAGCGCATCAAGCACCTTCGCATCCGTGCCCGGGTAGATGACTAGCAGCCGCCCCGCCTTGTAGAAGTGCGGTTGCGCTACCCACATGATCGAGGTGGTCTTGATTGTGCCATCCGGCCCTATTTTACTCGCATCCGCCGTCATCGCACTGGCATCACTGTACTCGAAGGTCTGTACCGCGCCACCATTGACCGTGATAGTCTGCCCTGCAACGCTGAGGAAAGGTTGCTGTATTGCATCGCCAATGCTGACGGTTGCTCCCCCTTTCTTAAGCGCATCAATCAGGCTGGCGCGGTCCTGAACCTGCGTGCTTGCCAGCGTCGGGTGAGGGTGTGGAAGCACGGCTAGCGTGGGCGATGGGGTGGAGTTGGGCGTCGCGCTGATACTAGGCGTAACGCTACTGGTGGTCTCATNCCTACTCGTGGGCGATGGGGTGGAGTTGGGCNTCGCGCTGCTACCAGTGCCAACCGCCCCGCCACATGCGCTGGCNAATATGCTGATTGCTAGCAGCATGACGACCGACCGAAGCCCTTTGTAGTTACGTGTAGTTGACATATCTTTTCTCCTCCTATAACAGGATAGTATCATATCCAAGACGCTTGGATGGCGCAAAAAGTTCCTCAGTAGGGAGCGACTTTCGTTCTCACCCCAAATCATATCCATAGGGAAAGGACAGGCTGCACCAGCGTGCAGCCTGCTCCATCATTATGTGGCCTTTGTTACGTAGCGAAGCCTGCGCAGGCTCCGCTTACTTAGAGCTACCTTTGGCTGATGCCAGCGCATCCTGAACGGTGCGGCCCGCCATGCTCTTGGCGACATCGCTGCCCGACACCGGGCCGAGCGTGCCGTCGG
>QHBQ01000096.1 GCA_003243865.1 Candidatus Chloroheliales bacterium
TGCTGGTCGGTGGCGACCGCGCTACTACCATCAGCGGGGATGGTGCGCAGTATGCGGGCGGGTGGCGCAGTCTGAAAGCTGACCTCGGCGGCAGCGCGGCGGGCTGGACCGTTGGTGACGATGGTAGACAGGCTTACACGATATGTAGTCGAGGGCGCGTAGCCCGGTTTGGGGATGAAGACGAAGGTGCTGCTATTGTTTGCGCCGTCCATCCAGCGGCTATCGCCCTGAATTGGCGGGCTGATGCTGAAGTTGGCGCTAGTGCGGTCAATCGGGTGGTTGAAGGTGATGGCAATCGGCGCATCGGGGGCGACTGCGGTTGCATTGGGCGCGGGGCTGATGCCGACTGCCGCCAGCGCATCACCGCCGGTTGGCAGTTGGCTGGGCAAAGGTGTGGGGCTGGGAGTGACAACGGTAGGAGCGGGGGCAGGGTGTTCACCGCTAAAGGTAGCCGTCGCTCCGCCCAGGGCAACGATGGGGGAATTGCCGTTGGCAGCAGGGCGAGAGAGCGCGAACCAGGCGAGTCCGACGGTGACAAGCAGCATGGCAAGAACGGCGAAGGCAAGGCGCAGGCGCAGTGCAGGCGCAGTGCGGAAGGGTGGCTGCACGGCAGCACGGGCGCGGATTGCGGGCCAGAGGTTCAGGTCGTCAGGCACATCGGCGGCGTGTTCACGTAGGGCATCGGTAACTTGCTGCGCCTTGTTAGGCTCGTTCACGGCTGCTCTCCTTTGTTTGGCGGTGGGATGGGGGCGGGCGGCTCTGGCTCTGGGTGCAACCAGGCGGGGAGCAGGCTGCGAAGCCGCTGCCTTGCCGCATGCAGCCGCCACTTGACCGTGCCTGGCGGGATGTCCAACTGCGCCGACATTTCCGCTTCGCTCATCCCCAGATAGTAGCGCAACACAATCGCGGCCCGCTGATCGGCGCTGAGGCGACCCAGCGCTGCCCAGACCTCCGCGCTGGTCTCAGCGGCGTTGGCAAGCTCGTCGGGGCTGGGCGCAACGCTGGCGAGCAAGGCAAGGGAGTCGAGCGACACACTACGGCGTTGGCGGGCGACTAGCTTGAGCGTATCGTTGACCACGCAGCGCATGAGCCAGGGGGCAAATGGACGGCTGGCGTCGAACTGCGCGATGCGCGCGGCGATGCGCAGAAATGAGGATTGAACAACGTCCTCGGCCAGACCGCGATCGCGGGTAATGAGGTAAGCAGTGCGCACCGCCTCCACCTGGTAGCGGGCTACCAGATGCTCGAGGCCACCGATGTCCCCTTGCTTCAGCCGGGCGATAGCGTCGCTATCATCCACAGCCACCTCCTGCCGCTGTATGCAGCCGCCCTTTATATTGTACTATCCTTTGGCAGAGTAATAGGTTTGCCCGGTTGTGGAATACCAGCAGTAAAAACGGATGGGCGCGATAAATCCGCGCCCCTACAGATAATACACTCTTTCCTTGGCGAATTGGTAGAACAAGTGGAACAAAAGGGACGAGCAAGCCCCGCCGCTTAGGCTGAGAGCCGCTCGCTTTCAGCCTAAGCGGCGGGGGGTGAGGCCAAGCTATTTGATGCTCAGGTATTTATGCACCTGCACCGACATCCGCCAGCCGGTCTGCAGCGCCTTGTCCATGCATAGCCGCGTCGCAGCAGGGGACTGGCTCATCGGCTGTAGCGAAATGGTTGCTCCCCGCTTCAGGCTAGTGGCGGCGAGTAGCTGCTCCAGTTTGACAAAGTCGCGTTCGCGGCCAATTACCATCTTAATTTCGTCGGCAATCGCCACCACTGCGGGCAACACCCGCAGACCGCCAGGCATCGCAATCTTGGGGCTGACGCACACCCAATCAAGCCCAGCGCCCAGCACGCCCTCAGCCGTGCCGCTGGTCTCCACTGCCACGCTGTAGCCAGCCCGCTGCAACACACCGACAAGCTCGGCTAGCGGCTGTAGCCCCGGCTCGCCGCCGGTGATCAGCACCCAGGCCGGGCCAGCTTTCCTAGTTGCGCCTTCTTGTAGCTCAGGTCCGCCTTCGCCATAAGTGGCAACGATGTACGCGCTAATCTCGCTGGCGCTCATCATGGCGTAAAGGGAGTCTGCCCCCAGTGCCGCGCTAATCGTCGTCCGCTGGTCTTCATCACGGACGAGCCAGGTTTCTTTGGTGTCGCAGAACGGGCAGCCGACCGGGCAGCCGTGCAGCCGCAACAGCACCATCGGCACGCCGGTCATCACCCCTTCACCCTGAATCGAGGCGTATATATCGTTAACCAGGTAGGTCTGGGCCATTACCGTCGCCTTCTCTAGCTCTGCGTCAACTGCAACCAGGTGGCGAGCGCCAGCCCATAGCTAGCCGAGGTCTTGGGTGTCTCGCATACCCGCACCAGCACAAGCTGGGGGAACTGCGTGCGCCAAAGCTCGAACAGGTAGCGCGCCAGGTTCTCCGCGCTGGGCTGGATAGGCAATACTTCGTTCAAGTCTTGATGGTCGAGGTTGCGGTTGAGGTACTCCTTGAGCGGAGCCAGTTCGCCATAATCCTTGATGAACCCGCGCGCGTCAAGTTCGCTCGCCGCCAGCGTTACCTCCACCATGTAGTTGTGGCCGTGATTGCGGGCGCAGGGGTGTCCTTCGCTCAGGCCGTCGAGGTGGTGCGCGGCGGAGAACTCGAACTGCTTGGCGATGGTATAGATGCCCGCGTTGGGCGCTGGCAGTGTACGGTTATCCCCGGTCATTGCTCTCCTTTATTATGATAATATGGGCAGCCTGCTCCCCCACCCAGCCTCCCCCTTTGGGGGAGGGGAAGATGTTGCCCTCCCCAAAAGGGGAGGGCTAAGTTGCCCGCGTAGGGCAGCGGATCGGCGGCACCCACTTCGGCGAAGGCCTTGAGCCGCTCGGCGCAGGTGGGGCAGGTGCCGCAGGCGACGCTGCCGCCCAGGTAGCAACTCCAGGTCATGCCGTAATCCACCCCCAGCGCGAAGCCGAGTCGCAGAATGTCGGCCTTGCTGTAGTTGATGAACGGCGCTTCGATGCTGATGGCGCTCTTGCGGTTTAGCGCGTAGACATCGTTCACCCGCTCAAGAAAGTCGGGAGTGGTGTCCCAGTAGCCGTACAAATCGTGCCGCTGGGCGCCGTAATAGACCTGGCTTACCCCCTGCGACTCGGCGTAGGCGGCAGCCAGAGTGAGAAAGATGAGGTTGCGGAACGGCACGTAGGTGGCAGGCTGGGGGTCGCCCTCTACGTCGGCAGCTTGCGGTATTTGCTTGCCAGCATCCACCAGCGCCGAGGAGGCAAACGCCGCCTTGAACGGGGTAAGGTCAAACAGCGTCGGCGGGGCCAGACCGAGCGCCTCCGCCTGGGCGCGGGCGCAGTCAATCTCCCTGGCGTGACGTTGGCCGTAGGCGTAGGTTAGCAGCGCGGGCTGTAGCCCCTGCTTCTTCACCAGGTAGTGGAGTAGGGTGGTGGAGTCCATCCCCCCGCTGACGATCGCCAC
>QHBQ01000388.1 GCA_003243865.1 Candidatus Chloroheliales bacterium
TATGTCAATGATAGCAGAGTTGCACCGGTTTGTCAATCACCTTGACAGCGGTTCGGCCCTTGTGTAAACTAATGGCACGAACACTAAGGGTGAATCAGTGGGGCGGGTGGCAATGACCTATAGGCATCAAAGCATAAGCACAAGATGGGGAACTAACAGGGGGTCTAGGGGTAAGCCCCCAGAGGCTGACGGCAGCGAGGCTGGGATTAACCATCATCGCGCCATGCCAGAGCGGTCAACTACCGTGCTTACGATTAGCATTGGCGAACTTGCACCAGCTGGGGGCAGACCCCCAGACCCCCTTGAGCATCCTCGGCTTTCGTCCTAATTTGATGCTTATGGGGTGAGTGGCACTGACCCTAACCAGAGGGATAAGGCATGTGCGGGATAGGCGGAGTGTACAACCTCAGTGGAACGCTGGAGCGCGAATTGCTGGTACGAATGGCAGCGGCGATCAGCCATCGCGGGCCGGACGACGACGGCTACTACTTCAGCCCGACCGCGCCGCTCGGCCTGCTGCACCGCCGCCTGAGCATCATTGACCTGAGCGCTACCGGCCACCAGCCGATGGCCGATGCGGAAGGCCGAGCGCAGATAATCTACAACGCCGAGGTCTACAACTACAAGGAACTGCTGCCGGAGTTGCAGGCGTTGGGCTATCGCTTCCGCGGCAGCAGCGACACCGAGGTGGCGCTGAATGCCTATCTGGAATGGGGGCCGGACTGCCTACGCCGCTTCAACGGGATGTTCGCTCTGGCGATCTGGGATGAGCGGCGTCAGCGCCTGTTCCTTGCCCGCGACCGCATGGGCATCAAGCCGCTCTACTACTGGTACGATCCCGCCACCCAAGCGCTGATATTCGCCAGCGAGATCAAGGCGCTGCTGCAAGACCCGCGCGTGCCGCGCCAGCCCAACCTGAGCGCAATTGCCGAGTATGGCCGCTATATGTACACCACCGGCGAACAGACCTGGTTTGCGGGCATCCAGCAGTTGCCGCCCGGCTGCTACGCCGAGCTTGGCCCCGATACTGGCGGGTTGCGGGTGGCACGCTGGTGGGATTTGCCGTCGGGTGAGGACGCGGCGGGTGAGCGCAGTGAGGATGAATACGTCGCCGAGTTGCGCGCCCTGCTGGCCGATGCGGTGCGGCTGCACCTGCGCAGCGATGTGCCAGTCGGTGCGCACCTCAGCGGTGGGTTGGATAGCAGCAGCGTGGTGGCGCTGGCAAGCCGCTGGCTGGCGGGCGAGGGTGCAGGGCCGCTGCGCACCTTCAGCGGCGCGTTTAACGCAGGCGCGGCCTACGACGAGCGTCCCTACATCCATGCAGTGGCTGAGATGTACCACACCGACCACCACGAGATTATCCCCAAGGCTGAGGATTTCCCCACCCTGCTGCCCAAGCTGATCTGGCACATGGACTACCCCAGCGTGGGCGTGGGGCTGTATCCCCAGTACCACGTCTGCAAGCTGACCGCTGCGAGCCACATCAAAGTAGTCAATGGCGGGCAGGGTGGCGACGAACTGTTTGCCGGTTACTTCCGCTACGTGCCACCCTATCTGCGCGGGCAACTCGCCAGCCTGCGCCAACGGCCTCGCCCGGGCGCGGCGGCGGCGCTGCTGGCCGACATGATGCGGGTGGGGCTGCGCCAGCCGTTGCGTGAGGTGGCGCTCAACTCCGGTCGGCGGCGGCTGGCTAGCGAAGGCGTAAGCGGACTACTCAATGCCAATGTCCAGGCAATGCTTCCTCCGCGCGAAGCTGGCCCAAACCCCGGCAGCAACCCCTTGCAGCGGGCGCTCTACTGGGACCTGCGCAACTACCTGCCCGCCCTGCTGCACGTTGAAGACCGCACCAGCATGAGCGTATCTTTGGAGAGCCGCGTGCCACTGCTCGACTATCGCATCGTCGAACTGGCGGCGCGGATACCGGCGGCGCTGAAGCTGCGCGGGCTGGAGAACAAGCGCATCATGCGCCGTGCGGTTGCCCCCCTACTGCCGCCCGCAGTCGTCGCCCGCAAGGATAAAAAGGGCTTCCCCACCCCGATTGAGCAGTGGTTCGCTGGCCCGCTGCGCGGCTGGCTGACCGAGACGTTGACCGATCTCGGCCCCACCGCCCGCGAGTTGCTCGACCCCGCTTATGTCGCCACCCTGCTGCGCGAACATGGCCGCACCGACCATAGCCGCGCCCTGTGGATGGCGCTCAACACTGCACTCTGGTGCGCCACGTTTATTGACGGCGATCCTGCACTGCAGGGCGTGATAAATCACGCTCCTACAGAAAAGCATAATGTAGGGGCGCAATTCATTGCGCCCTTGGCGGCTGAGGTGGCGACTGGGCGATGAGGATCCTATACCTCAGCCAGTATTTCCCACCAGAGGTGGGCGCCACCCAGACCCGCGCTTACGAGATGGCCCGCTATCTGGTAAAGCAAGGGCATCGAGTGACAATGCTGACCGAGGTGCCGAACCATCCCTCGGGCATCATCCCGCCACAGTATCGCGGCAAGCTGGTCGAGTTCCAACCGCTGGATGGCATTGACGTGGTGCGCCTGTGGGTGAGGGCCTCGCCGCGCAAGGACTTCGCCCGCCGCATGGCCTTCTATCTCAGCTACAGCGCAATGGCAACCGCCGTTGCGCCCTTTTTGCGTGGCAAATACGACGTGATTTACGCCACCTCGCCGCCGCTGTTCGTGGGGCTGGCGGCGCTGGCGATCAGCTATCTGCAACACATTCCGCTGGTGTTCGAAGTGCGCGACATCTGGCCGGAATCGGCGGTTATCCTGGGCGAGCTACACAATAAGCGGGCGATTGCCCTGTCCGAGCGGCTGGAGCGAACCTGCTACGCGCGGGCCAGTCGCATTGTGGTGGTGACTGAGGGCATACGCCGACGCCTGCTTGAGCGCGGTCTGCCCGCCGCCAAGCTGGCCTTGATCCAGAACGGCGCGAACGTCGCTCAGTTCCGCCCCGAACCGGAGGCGGCGGCACGGCTGCGCCACGAACTGGGGCTGGACGGCAAGTTCGTGCTGATCTATGCGGGTGTGCATGGGTTGGCGCAAGGAATGGAGACGCTGGTGCAGGCCGCCGACCTGCTGCGCGATGACGATGATGTGCGACTTCTGTTCGTCGGCGAGGGGCCGAAGAAGGAGGAGACCGCTGCGCTGGTCAAGCAGCGTGGACTCGCCAACGTGATGATGCTGGGCGAACGTCCACGCGAACAGATGCCTGCCTATCTCAGCATGGCTGACGCCGCGCTGGTGCCGCTCAAGCGGGTGGCGCTGTTCGAGGGCGCGCTGCCCAGCAAGATGTTCGAGGCGCTCGCCTGCGCCACGCCGATTATCCTCAGCGTGGGCGGCGAGGCGGCAGCGGTGCTAGGGCGCATCGGCGGTGGCCTAAGCGTCACGCCGGAGGACGCCCCCGCAATTGTCGCCGCCGCCCGCTGGCTGAAGGCGCATCCCGAAGAAGCGCGGGCGATGGGTGAGCGTGGGCGGGCAGCGGTTATCGCCGAGTATTCGCGCGAGGCACAGGCGGGGCAACTGGAGTCACTGCTTAGGGAGGTGGCGGGCAGATGATTTGGGCAGTGACTAAAACTAAGCCCCCAGCGGGGGTTGGGGGAGAAATCTTGATTAGCACTAATCTCGAAAGGAGCGATGCCGCCGTATCTGAAGCAAGGCAGAATCAGGGGATTTGCCCTGTTGCTTACTTCAAGTTTGTGGCTAGGCGCGATTTCTCCCCCAAACCCCCGCTGGGGGCTTTTTGCCCTCCTACTATTTGGGAGGCGCACCGATGATGCGCCGTTTGCGGGCGATTGCCTTCCACGCCCTCTATTACCAGTTCGCCTGGGCCTACGACTGGGTAAGCAAGCACTTCTTCCGCGACCAGTGGCGGCTATGGCAGCAAGCCACGCTTCCCTACCTGAAGGGCAGGCGAGTGCTGGAACTGGGGCCGGGCACTGGCGTGCTGCTGGTTGAGCTAGCCCGCGATGGTTATAAGGTCATCGGCCTCGAACTCTCCCCCCCCATGCTGCACCAGGCGCGCAAGCGGCTGCGCAAGCACGCCAACGCCACCAACCGAAGGCAAGTATTGCTACTGCGCGGGCGAGGCCAGGCTATTCCCCTTGCTGACAACAGCGTGGACAGCGTTCTCAGCACTTTCCCCTCCGACTATATCACCATACCCGCGACGCTGGCCGAGGTTGCCCGCGTGTTGCGCCCCGGTGGCCGGTTGGTAATCGTCCCCAGTGGTCAACTCCTGCCCCGCGACAACGCAGGCAAGCTGCTCCGCGCCATCGAACACGCCGCCTATGGTGACCAGAACCCCAACGCCCACTTTGATGCGCTGACTGGCAACCTCGAAGCGACTGGCTTCACCGTGCGCACCCAGACCTGGAAGAACCAACTCAGCGTAGCGATGATCGTGGTGGCGGACAAGGGCAAAGTATGAGCCATCAGTGTAGGGGCGGGTGGCGCTCGCCCTTCGGCGGGTGGCGCTCGCCCTTCGGCGGGCTGCACTCGCCCTTCGGCGGGTGGCTCGCCCTTCGGCGGGTTGCACTTGCCCATCGTCATCAAGAGAGAGTTAAAACAGCTTTGGCTGTCTAAACTCTTGACGTAGAGGGTGGTAGTCGGCTATACTTAGTAAGGCAGGGCAACATATTGACGAAGGAGCAGGGTGTTGAATAGCAAGGCGGTCAAACTGATAGTGAGGGGCGTTGCGCTGGCGATCTTGCTAGCGGCGTTGCTGTTTGTGGGGCGCATCTATGCGGCGGAAGATATGGCAACCACGCTCAAGCCGCTCTATACCCTGCTCGACCAGACCAAGGCGGCAGTGCAGGCAGGCGACTTCAAGACCGCGAGTACCGACTTCAGCCAGCTTAACGATAAGTGGTACGTGGTGGAGGACAGAGTCAAGGCAGTATCCGCCGAGCAGTACCGCGACATTGAAGCCAAGTTGGCAGACGCGAAGGCGGCGCTCAACAGCAGCAAGGCTAGCGATGCGATGACCGCGTTTGGTGCGATAGACAGCGACCTCGGCACGGTTGTGAAGCTGGCAGCGGGCGGTACCGCTGCGATCACGCCAGGCACCAGCAGCACGACGCTGCCTACTGTGCTAGGCGAGCTAAGCGATGCAAAGGCCGCGATTGACCACCAGGACGCGCCGACTGCGCTGACCATGTTGGACAAAGCCAACCATGACTGGCCCTCGGTCGAAGATCAGGTGAAGGGCCGCTCGATGGATGCATACCACCAGTTCGAGCAGGATCTACCGCTGGCTGAGGGTGCGCTCAAGCAGAACCCGCCCGACTTTGCCACCGCTGGCAAGCTGGTAGGTGGTATCAGCGCAACGCTGACCGCAGTGGCAGGCAAAGCAAGTTCGCCTTACACCGCCTTCGATGCGGGCATCGTGCTTCTACGCGAAGGGTTCGAGGCGATCCTGATTATCACTGCGCTGGTCGCCTTTGTGGTCAAATCGGGCAACGCCGACAAGCGGGTATGGATCTGGGCAGGCGGCGCGATCGGCATTGCCGCCAGCATCGTCGCCGCGCTGGCCTTGCAGGCGCTCCTCGGCGCGGCCACCGGCGGGGCGAACGGTAGGCTGATCGAGGGTATCGTCGGGCTGATTGCTGCCGCGATGTTGTTCTACGTCAGCTACTGGCTGCACTCGAAGTCGAGCGCGGTGGCATGGACGCAGTACATCAAGCGCAGGAGCAGTGCGGCGCTGGCAGGGGGCAGCCTGCTGTCGCTGGCAGTGCTGGCCTTCCTCTCGGTCTTCCGCGAGGGGGCGGAGACGGCGATGTTCTACCTCGGCATGGCTGGCTCGATCAGTACTGGTGACCTGTTGCTCGGCCTGGCTGGAGGATTGGCTGCCCTCGTCATGCTGGCGGTGCTGATGGTCAGAGTGGGAGTGCGCATCCCCATCCACACCTTCTTCCTGATTAGCAGCGCGCTTATCTATTATCTAGGCTTCAAGTTCGTCGGCACCAGCATCCTCGCGCTGCAAGGGGTCGGCGTGCTGCCCACCCATGGGATCAGCTGGCTGCCCACTCTCGACTTCTTTGGCTTCTACCCAACCATCGAGGGCGTGGTGGTGCAGGGGGCGTTGCTCATTACCGGCTTCATCGTCTGGCTCTACTCGCGGCACCATCAGGCGGTGCTGGCCCAGCAGGCGAAGGTGCAGCCGCACATCCAGGCATGAGGCAAGGGGCATGAGGCACGAGTAGGTTGTTTGTAGGGGCGCTGACGTGCGCCCTTGCTGTTGGGATGAAGTCGTCGGTGGTTGGCCGCTCTTGTTTTGCTAATCTCCCCTATGTTCGGTATAATTGCATCATGTTACTAATAAATGTATCGCCATGAATCGTCCCAATATTCCGCCGTTCATCTCCTCATTAAATGCAAAAAGCCCCCAGTGGGGGTTTGGGGGAGAGAACTTGAAGTGACGGCCATGTTTATTGTAATCACGAGAGCAACCGCATTGCTTACACCCAGCATTGAGGCAGGGCGGGATTTCTCCCCCAACCCCCGCTGGGGGCTTAGTTGGTTGCTAGGCAAGATTCTCTCCCAACCCCGCTGGGGGCTTTTTGCCAATGGGAGAAAGGACAAAGATGTCTAACCACGAAGCGGTAATTGTCGCCGCAGTGCGCACCCCGGTGGGGCGCTATGGCGGTGCGCTGAAGGATGTGCGGCCCGATGATCTGGCCGCGCTGGTGATCAAGGAGCTACTCGACCGCAGCAAGATAGATCCCGCCACCATCGAAGATGTAATCCTCGGTTGCGCCAACCAGGCGGGCGAGGATAACCGCAACGTTGCGCGTATGGCCGCGTTGCTGGCCGGTCTGCCGGTCGAGGTGGCGGGCAACACGGTCAATCGGCTGTGCGGCAGCGGCTTGCAGGCAATCAATGACGCCGCGCACGCAATTCAGCGCGGCGACGGCGATACCTTCATTGCGGGTGGCACTGAGAGCATGACCCGCGCCCCGTTCGTGATGGGCAAGCCGGAAGCGGGCTATCCGCGCGGCAATGTCACCATGTACGACACAACCATCGGCTGGCGCTTCACCAACCCCAAGCTGGCCGAGATGTACTACCCCTACAGCATGGGCGAGACCACTGAGAATGTCGCCGAGCGCTACCAGATCAGCCGCGAAGACCAGGATGCCTTTGCGCTCCAGAGTCAGCAGCGGGCAGTAGCCGCAATTCAGGATGGTCGCCTGGGCGAAGAGATTGTCCCCGTCCCTATCCCTGCCGCCAAGAAGGGCCAATCGGCCACTCTGTTCGAGGTTGACGAACACCCCCGCGCTGATAGTTCGCTGGAAGCGTTGGCCAAGCTCAAGCCCGCCTTCCGCGAGGGCGGCAGCGTCACGGCGGGCAACTCCAGCGGCATCAACGATGGCGCGGCGGCACTGCTGCTGATGAGCGCGGAGCGAGCCACCGCGCTCGGCTACAAGCCGCTGGCCCGCATCGTTGCCACCGCCGTCGCTGGCGTAGATCCCTCCTGCATGGGCCTCGGCCCCATCCCCGCCACCCGCAAGGCGCTACAGCGGGGGGGCCTCAGCGTTGACGACCTCGACCTTATCGAACTGAACGAGGCGTTTGCTGCACAGTCGTTGGCCTGTATCCGCGAACTCGGCTTCGACCAGGCCAAGGTCAACGTCAACGGCGGGGCAATCGCCATCGGCCACCCCCTGGGCATGAGCGGCGCCCGCCTGACCACCACCCTCATCTACGAGATGCAGCGTCGCCCCAACGCGAAGTATGGCCTCGCCACCATGTGCATCGGAGTCGGCCAGGGCATTGCCACGATCTTCGAAAGGCTATAGGCGTGAGGCACAAGTAACGAGTAACGAGGTACGAGGTACGAGTCAGATTAGCTAGTGCTTCATAACGACCAATAGCTTACTGCTTACATCTCGCACCTCTTACCTCGTTACTCGCACCTCCCCGAAGGGGGCATCATGAACGAACAGGAAATCAAGGATTACATTGACGAGCAGCTAGGTCAGTTGCTGCAGCGGGTGGTGGTGGAGTTTCTCCGCCCTCGCCTTGCCGAACTGTTGGCTGAGTTCAGGTCTGCCAACCACGAGATGCTCGGCGAAGTCCGCGCCATGACCGATGTCCTGGCCGAGCGGCTCGACCTGCTGGGGGCGGAAACCAGCAGCACCAGCATGAGCATGACCGAACTGGCCGAGATGGTCTACTCGTTCAAGCAGGAGATTGACGCCGCCCGCCAGGAGTTGAACGAAATCCGCGACCTGCTGGAGCGTCGCCCCGGCAACGATCGGCCAATGCTGCTGCACTAGGCTAGCCCCCTCCCCAAAGGGAGAGGCTAATTCCCCTCCCCCAAAGGGGGAGGCTGGGTGGGGGAGCAATATCCCTCCCCCAAAGGGGGAGGCTGGGTGGGGGAGTACAGCGAAGCAGCACGCACCCATCCCCAACCCCTCCCATCGGGAGGGGAGACTCCAAAATCCAAAATCCACAGGAGAGAGACATGACCGCAACCGCAGATACCGAAGTGAAGCGCAGCACGATGGAGCGCGACCACTACAAGATGCTGATTAACGGCGAGCAGGTGGACAGCGCCAGCGGCGAAACCTTCGCCACCTATAATCCCGCCACCAACGCACAGCTTGCCACTGTGGCAAAGGCTGGTGAGCAGGATGTGGACAAGGCGGTGGCCGCCGCCCGCGCCGCCTTCGACAAGTGGCAGCGCACCAGCGGCAGCCAGCGCAACCGCATTCTGATGAAGGTGGCCGAACTGCTGCGCGAACGCACCAACGACCTTGCCCGCGTCGAGACGCTCAACAACGGCAAGGCGATCCAGAACGTCAAGGCCGAGATCGGCCAGGCGATTGATGACTTCGAGTTCTTCGCTGGCGCGGCGACCAAGATTACCGGCATCACCGTGCCGCTGCCCGGTCGCCATTTCGGCTACACCATGCGTGAGCCGGTGGGGGTCTGCGCCCAGATCATCCCCTGGAACTACCCGCTGATGATGGCCGCCTGGAAGCTAGCCCCGGCGCTGGCCTGCGGCAACACCATCGTGCTAAAGCCCGCCAGCAACACGCCGATCACCGCCATCCTGCTCGGCGAGATCTGCCTGGAAGCGGGCATACCGGCGGGCGTGGTCAACGTCGTGACCGGGCCAGGCAGCACGGTGGGGGAATATCTGGCGGGCCATCCGGGGGTGGACAAGATTGCCTTCACCGGCGAGACCACTACTGGCAAGCAAATCATGGTAACTGCCTCGGCCACACTCAAACGCATCAGCCTGGAACTGGGGGGCAAGTCGGCCAACCTCATCTTCGAGGATGCCGATATCGAGGCGGCGGCGAACGGCGCGGCCTTTGCCATCTACTACAGCGCGGGACAGTCGTGCGAGGCCCGCAGCCGCGTCCTCGTCCACCAGAGCGTCTACGACCAGTTCGTAGAAGCTTTCCTCAGTCGAGTCAACAAGTTGAAGATCGGCGATCCGATGGACCCCAGCACCAACATCGGCTCACTGATCAGCCAGAACCAATGGGATGTAGTCAACGGTTACGTGGAGAAGGGACAGCAGGAGGGCGCATCGCTGCTCACCGGCGGCAAGCGCCCCGCCGATATAAGCGCAGGCAACTTCTACCTGCCCACTGCGCTCGCTGATGTCCACAACCAGATGACCGTGGCACAGGAGGAGATCTTCGGCCCGGTGCTGGTGATTATCCCGTTTAAGGACGAGAAAGAAGCAATCCAGCTTGCCAACGACAGCATCTACGGCCTGGCTGGCACAGTCTGGACCAAGGATGTGGGCCGCGCCAACCGCGTTGCCAGCGCAATCCGCACCGGCCACGTCAGCATCAACACTCCCTACACTGCCTTCCCCGGCCTGCCCTTCGGCGGCTACAAGCAATCCGGCTTTGGTCGCGAGATGTCGCTCGATGCGATCGAACTCTATACCGAACTGAAGAGCGTGCTGCTCTACACCGGCGAGAAGCCGATCAACCCCTATGGGGGATGATGCAACCGCGAAGGGCGACGGCAGCAAAGCCCCCAGCGGGGGTTGGGGGAGAAATATTGAATTGTGTCAATGCTGAAGTTGAACTAACGAGCGGCTCTGGGCAATGCGATTGCCCTGGGCATTGATACTGGGTAACACTTCTCCCCCAACCCCCGCTGGGGGCTTAGTTGGTTGTAGGGCGAGAGTCTCCCTAATCCCTGCATAGGTCTTTTACGTGAACCCGATCACCGCGCCCCGGCAAAGGCGTGAACCTCGCCGCCATAGACCATGTACAGCATCCCGTTGCCGATGATAAACTGGCTGCCTGAATAGTAATAACCACTGAAGGTTGGTGAGCGCCACACCTGGTTGCCGCTGTTCAGGTCGAGGGCTAGCAGGCGGCCATCGCCGAACAGATTGCCGTTGCCCTCGTTGGCAACCAGGAAGAGCAGACCGTTGCTTGCCGCCGTCGCATATATGCTATGTGAATAACTATTGTAATAACCATCGCCTCCGAACGGATGCTGCCCAGTAGAGCTTACGCTGGTCAAATTACCATAGATGTTGCCAATAACGCGCCCGCTAACCAGTACAGGTGGGATGTTCGTTCTATTGAACAAAGCGCCTGATATCTGCTCTGCACCTTCCGCTGAGTAAATCACCAGATTGTAATCGCTTATCGCATAAATGTGCTGTGCATCGGCCAACAAGTTGCGAAGGTTGGCGCTGATTGTGCCTGCGCCTTTCTTCCAGCGGGCGGTACCATTGCTGATGTTCAGCGCGACCAGTTCGGGGCCGTTGTTCAGTATGGCATAAACAGTGTCGCCACCCACCGCAGTCTGCTCGAGGGCAAACTGGCCCAGATCCTCGCTCTGCCAGACCTGTGCGCCGCTCCGTGGGTTCAACGCTTCGATTACGAAATTGGAGTGTGCCGTTCCGCTGATGGTAGTTGTGATATAGGTGCTGGCAAGTATCAGGTTATGCTGCGGCTCAAGCACGAAGCTGGCGCTGTCTTTCAGCGGCTGCTGCCAGATTATGCTTCCGGTGTTGAGGTCGAGAGCGTTCAACTGGGCGTTCAAAGCGGATTGCCCACCGCCTGAGCTGTACGCATTATTGCTGGTAACGTAATAAGCATAGCTGCCGTCGTCACTGATGGTGCCAGCGACGACACGTTCATATGGTGGTACAGTATAGCCCAGATTGCCCAAGTTGTACTGCCTCAACAATTTTCCATTGCTTGCATTATAGATATAAGCGAAGTTGAATGGATAGGGAGCGGACTGATCAAGCGTTAGCAACTTGCCACCGCCCAAACTTATTTTAGTGTTTGGACCAGTCTGCAGCTTAGTGTGCCATACCTCGTGCAGCGGCGGGATGAGGGTCTGGTTGCTGGCGTTGGTGTTGCCCGCATCGTGGTGGTCGCCGAGCCAGGCGGGGTCGCTGGTGATGGGGCCAGGCGGCGACCAGAGCAGATAACTGAGCAGGTAATCATAGTTGAAGACCGCGATGAGCAGCGCGGTGAGCAGGGCCAGCTTGACCACTGTTCGCCAGCGCAATCCGCCCGTGCGTGGCATCAACTCGCGGACTGGCGCACGCCACAGTTCGGCGGTGACGCTGCCGATGGTAGTCGCGTTACTAATGCGCTGCTGATCGGCCCGCCAGATGGTCAAGGTGTCGCGGTCAAGCGGGCCGAGGTTGGGGTTGAGCAAGCTGCTATCATTGCCGTTGAGATAGGCCCACTTGCTTAGGCCCGCGTGCTGCGCCAGCAGGTTGGCTAGCTCGTGTGCCTGCACCTCCGTGTCGGTGATCAGCGCAACGTAGCCGGTGCCGTTGGCAGTCCACAGCTTGACCCAGTACATGGTGCGGCCGGGTACGCGCTGGGTGCTTTCGTAATCGGCGCGGTAGATTGCCAGACGCGCCACATCCGCCCAGGGGATGGCGGCGCGACAGGGCCAGACCAGGCCGAAGATGCGGAAGCCTTTGCCGCGCACCACGGGCTTGCGCCCGTAGAAGAGGCGCATCCGCACCCCCTCTGGCCGCAATTCAACCCAGGAGCGGCCAATCAGCGGCAGCCGCTCACCTAGCAGCACGAGAATAACATCACTGATTAGCAGCAGCCCGACCAGCGGCAGAACCAAGCCCCAACTCAGCACCCAGGTGCCGACGAACTCGCCCCAGGCCGAGGTGATACACCAGTAGAGCGGCCAGATGAGGGCAAGGATGACAATGCCCCTTACCCCTGCTTGCAGGCGCGGCCAGACGAAGCGGCGTGGCAGACTGGCTTCCCCGGCCAGCACCAGACCGCCGGGCTGGGTAGCAGTGCGGGTCAGCGCCAGCGGGCCGTTTGCCAGCCGCGCCCGCTCCGCCGCGCTCGGCTCCGGGTCAATCGCATCGGGCGAGGCGGGGCGCAGCCGCTCTACCTCTGGCGTTGCAAGGCTGGCATCGGCGCCTACGCTGTTTGCTTCTTCGGTGATGCTCATCGCGTTCTGCAATCTTATACCAATTGGCTATGGT